>JANZKD010000204.1 GCA_025061245.1 Candidatus Culexmicrobium profundum | reverse complement strand
AATTCATCTCCAGGCTTAATAAAGTATGACTCTCTAAACTTAAAGGCGTCAAATAAATGCGTCTTCCTATAAATCGACTTTATCTCACCATTACTTGAAATGAAAATAGAAGTATCATAAACCTTGTCGGCAGCTTCTCTACAAGTCTCCCAAGTGTTAAATACAATGTTAACATCATGTTCCTTCGCTGAATTCAGCAAAGATTTAATAAACTCTCCATCAAGAGGCTCAGCGATCTCAGTGAAACCTTCTCTCGGCAGAGGATAGCACATAACGCATTCTGGGAAAACTATTAACTCAGCATTTTTTGATGCTTCATCAATATATGATAATACTTTCTCTAAATTTTCACTTTTATCCCTTGAAGCTCTAAATTGAACTGCAGCAACCCTAAGCTTAGAAAGCTCCTTCATCAATAATCCCCACAGTCAAATAGCATCAATCTAATTATTAACCATTTTCTCAAAGCAACTATTCAATAAATCCTCCACTAGAGTTCTGGAAATAATAAATTGAAAGTATATTCCCTATAAATCAAAGGCTAATAAACCATAAATATAAAATTGTTTTGGGAGAAAATATGCGAATACTATCAATTCATGCTGAAAAATTTTGGTGGAAAGTTAAGCAGCCAGCTAGAATTAGTGTTAGAGACAAGCTAATTGATGAGAACAAAGAGTTTGAAGCATCCAACGTACTAGTAGCTTTCATTGCAGTTGAGAGAAAAGATGAAGAAGAATTGGAAAAAACATGTAGAAAAGCTGTAGATGCAATTATTGAAGTAGCAGGAAGAATCGGTGTTAAAACTGTCATCCTATACCCATACGCACATCTATCAACCAATTTAAGTAAGCCTCAAAATGCAGTTAAAGCATTAAAAATCATATATGAACTATTGAAAGACAGAGAGTTTGAAGTCTATAAATCACCCTTCGGATACTATAAGGAATTTATACTGCATTGTAAAGGTCATCCATTGGCAGAATCATTAAGAGTAATTTAACCTTAACGTAGTGTTCTAGAAAACTGAACAGAATGTAGAGAAAATTGAACACCAGCAATAATAAACGTTACCATGTCAATGAATAAAATGGTGTAAATATGAGTAATAAGGAAGTAGAAAGAAAAATTTATGTAAGCATAATAATCGCCATATTACTATCAATAGTAGTATTCGAATCAATTAATTTTACGGGGAAAATATTCGAGGAAGAAACACCAAGTGAAGACATTTTTTCAACATCAATATTTCCATCAATCTATGGATTAGGCTATTTTCAAAATAGAACCAATTATATTAATGAGCTAGAATATACGGCATCTGCTCCCCAATATACCTTACCCTTAAATCTAAGTGAAGTAGTAAATTACCAACAAATATTAAGCAAATTCCCACTAAATAACAGCCAAAAAGAATTCTTAAGAAATAATGGATTCATAGCTATTTCAATACCATTTTACGATGACTTCGCAGAGATGTATAAGGCAATAGCTGAAAGTGGATTGCCAGTATTTATTACTTCAGATTCAATATTACATGTCTACCACTCATTATTTGAAGATATTCTAATGACATTGGAAGAAGAACATTTCATCCCGTGGATGAAGAAGATGACTCTTTCATTGGTAGAGAGAGCGGATGAAGTATTCAATGGTATTCCTCAAGAAGAAAGCGAATTGAAAAACGCGGCTAAAATGGTTGTATGCTACTTAAGTATACCTGCAAAAATACTTAATGATGATTTTCAAGTTCCCAGCTATATAAGTGAAATTGTAACCAAAGAATTAAACTTAATAGAGAATCATGAAAAAATGACTGAAAGCCCACTTTTCGGATATGAAGAAGATTATACTCAATATAAACCAAGAGGACATTATACTGAAAATAAAGAATTTGAGAAATACTTCAAAGCTATGATGTGGTTTGGAAGAATGTACTTCAAAGTGAAATCAAAGGAACAAACCTTAGCTGCACTAATACTAGTAAAAATGCTTAATGAAGCAAAAATAAACCTAGATAACACTGAAATAAGAGTGAAAGAGCTATGGGAGAAAATCTATCTCACAACATCATTTATAGTTGGATTCTCAGATGATTTAACAATATATGATTATGAGGAAATTATAAGTCAAGTGTATGGTGAAGAATTCTCGCTTTTAGATTTAAATGATAAAGAAAAACTAGAAGAAGTTCAAGACAAATTAATGAAGAGAAATAAAAGCAAAATTATTTCATCACCCATATATCCAAGCCAAAAAGAAGAGGTCATTGGACTTAGATTTATGGGTCAAAGATTTATACCAGACTCATACATATTCCAGCAACTTGTATTTGACAATGTGCAGAGAAGATTAATGCCAAAGGGATTAGATGTAGCAGCAGTTCTAGGCTCAAAAAGAGCTGAAGAACATCTAAAAATTGACATCGAAATATACCCCAAATATGAGGAACAACTAGAAAAATTGAAGCAAGAGTTCAGTCAATTAACTATTGAAAATTGGACACAAAACCTATATTGGGGATGGCTATACTCACTAAAGGCAACCATCAAAAACTTTACTCAAGGCTTTCCAACATTCATGCAGACAGAAGCTTGGAAGGATGAGAAATTAAATACATTTCTTGGATCATGGGCTGAACTTAGACATGACACCATATTATATGCGAAGCAATCATACACCTTAAAGACATCACTACCAGAATATGCAGATGTAGGCTACGTTGAACCTATACCAGAATTATATCATAGACTCTACCATTTATGTCAAATGACTATTAACGGGCTAGATGGCATGGACATGCTAAATGAGATATATAAAGAAAAGCTAACCAACTTTTCACAGTCATTGGAGAAATTAAAGGAAATATCAATCAAAGAGTTAAATGGAGAAAAATTAACCAAGGAAGAGATACGTTTCATATTAAACATTGGACATAAGCTTGAAGAAGTAACAAGTGGATTAAGAAAAAGAACAGTCAAATCAATACTAATTGCAGATGTCCACACAGATCCAAACACAATGAAAGTACTTGAAGTTGGATGCGGATTTATAGACTACATAGTGGTTATAGTTAAACTTCCAAATGAACAGTTATACGCTATGGTTGGACCAATATTCACATACTACGAATTCACATGGCCAGTAAATCAGAGATTAACTGATGAAGAATGGAGAAACATACTCACAGCTGGAAGAGCACCAGACAGACTAGAATGGATTAAGAAATACTATGGATAAACTAAACATCACAAAATATTGTAAGAGTGCTTTAATAAGGAGAAATATTTCAGAGTATTTAATTGGTGATTATCATTGAGCCTAGAGGAGTGGTCAAGAAGATTTGAAGAACTAAGAGCTCAGCTAAGTGAACAATACTATAATCAAAAAGCAGGCTTACCATACGACAAGAATTTAATGAAAAAACTATCCAAGCAGATAGCAGATTTATGCAGAGAGTTTTTAGAAAAATTCAATGAGCCAAGAAGCATGTATTTAAGATGCATAAGTGAAGTAGCTAGAGATGAGAGATTAAGCGTTGAATTAGAATTTAGTGAGAAAAGAATGGAGGTTATAAAAAGCGATAAGTTTACTCTAAATGGAAACATAGTGAATTGGGGTAATTGGAGAAAGTTTAACGCAACTATAGATGATCCAGTTAAGAGAAAGGAGTTATTCGACGAATTTCTCTCAAAAGCCAATTTATTAGTAGATTTAGCTGAAAAGAGAATGGAAATTTCAAGGAAAGTTTATGAAAAATATGGCTTAACACCATTAGATGCCTATCTTGAATTTGAACAATTAAGCTATGATGAATTATATTCAATAATAATGCGGCTAGGAAAAGGAGCTAAAGAGAAATACTTGAAAGTAGCAGAATATTATGCTCCAGAAATACTTGGCAAAGAGAAGTATGAATATTATGATGACTACTATGTATGGAGGGGAAGAATTTATAGACCATTAAATAAATTCTTTGAACACTTAGATCCATTAACTGAAATTTCAAAAGTTCTAATTGGATTAGGTGCAAAACCAGAGAAAATTAAAGTTGACGCAGAAGACCGGCCAAAGAAAAGTCCAAGTGCATTTTGCTTCTCTATTAGAGTACCTGATGATGTAAGAGTTGTATATAGACGAGTTGCACCATTCACTGACTTTGGATCAGTATTCCATGAATTTGGACATGGTTTTCATGGAATAATGGGTAACCCGAGGGATCCCGTATGGAAAAGATACGTGGTGCCAATGGGAGTAGCTGAAACCTTCAGCTATCTACTTGAATACCTACTAGAAGAACCATTATATTTAAAGGAAGAATTAAAGCTAAGCGATGAAGCCATTAGAGAGGTAATTAATAGAAGAAGATTTA
>JANZKD010000286.1 GCA_025061245.1 Candidatus Culexmicrobium profundum | reverse complement strand
AGGTAACTATATTAATACAAGTGTAGAATACATTCCATACCCAGAAGACGATGATGTAGTACATGTATGGTGGATAACAAGCAAACGCTAAAAGTCTTTATTTTTATTATTTTTAAATTTAAACATAATGTATTTTAAAGACATCTATTTCAGATAATTAACAAATGAGGCTTGAATATAAGTAATAGATGTATATTCAGATGACATATGCAATGTTGATATTCAGATATGTTTTCATGAACATGAATTCCATCAAGTTATGAACATCGTTGTGGTCTCCGGAGCCAAAGGTCCGGGGTTCAAATCCCCGCGGGCCCGCTAATTAATAGAGTGTAATTCTGTTTTAAGTTCTTTAATTGTTTGTGATAGTTCCTAAATTTTTATGATTTAAGTAATGTTGATTGAATATGCTTTTACGTTTGTAAGTTTAACTTTTTCTTTTTGTCAATGTTTAGTGGATTTTGCGTAATTTGGAAGAATTGTGTTTATGAACTTGCTTTGGGGTTATTGGTGGGATTGTTTAAGTTTATAATTAATCTTTTTATTTTTAAATAAACTTGTATTTTTCTAAAAATATAGAAGTAATATTTTTTCTTTTTTATAAAGTTTCACCATGAAAGTTTTGTAAAAAATTTCAAATACATTTAAAAATGTATTAACCTTTAAATTAATCATATTATACGTTTACACTGGAGGAAGACTTATTATTGTATAAGGATGATAGGAAATTTTCAGCTTCTAGGGATACTATTCGTTATAAAGTGGATAGTTTTGATCTTATATTGTCTAATCGATTGCTAATAGAATTTTTGATGAAGGTCTATAAAGATAATATCCATTTTAGAATAGTGTGTGAGTTATGTAAAATTGAGGGAGCAAGCTTAAGAGAATTGGCAAGAAAAGTCGGAATCGCCCATTCAAATATGGCGAGACATCTTGATGTATTAATAAAGAATGGTATAGTTGAAAGTTTTAGAATTAATCCGAGAATGAAGGTGTATCGTTTGTCGGAGAAATTTCAGCCATTAAAGTCAATGTTAAGGAATAAACCAAAATAAAAAGAAGTTAAACTAATTAATTCATTGAGAAATTTACTATCAATTAAGTGGCGGCCGAATAGGTCTTTATTTATAAATAGTGTAGTCCAAGTGGTCTAAAAATAGACCACTTGGAGCGGCAATCTAAAACATAAGGGTCTCGTTCTTTAGAATAGCCAAATAAATGCTCGGGGGACTAAAGGGGAGCCCCCGTTAAAGCTTACGTCAATGGATGTAAGTGATGATAGCCCGAAACCATGAGGTGATGTTGAATGAAAAAGATGTTATCTATATTAGGACTAATCGTGTTAGTAACATTAATTGCAGGTGTAACTTATGCTCATTGGGAAGAAACTTTATACATTAACGGAAAAATTGAAACTGGCACCTTGAAGGTGCAATATACTCATGCAGAATTTGTATATGAGGAAGCTGAAGGTAAAACTGTTGCTCAGGTATCGTGTACTTTAAAGGATTTAGATCAAGATGGAAATTATGATAAAGTTGAATTAAACTTAACTAATGTGTATCCATGTTTTAGTGGTACTTTAAATGTTACAATAAAGAATTGTGGAACTATTCCAGTGAAAATAACTGGTGGTTGCTTAGAAGTGGTTGATGAAGAGCCAGAAGGTTTTCATAACTTTATAGAAATTACGGCATTTAAGATAAATGGAACAGACTATTGGCCAGACTTATGTGGATGGCTTGGCTTCCAACTTGAGCCTGGCGACATATTAATTGTTGAAATAACTATCCATGTTATGCAAGAATATCAAGGTGAGACATGTCCAGAGAATGCATGGCTACTATATGAGGGATATGTGACTTTCATACAGTGGAACATGTATGGTGCTGGTGGTTAAGCAAACTGGTGATAAACATGAGAAATAAAAACAAGATACTATCAACTTCATTTTTGATAATTTTAGGTATAAGTCTACTAGGGCTAGTATATGCTCATTGGGAAGCTACATTATACATAAATGGTGAAGTTGAATCAGGTGAAGTTGACTGGGAATTTGTTCCAGGTTCAGTCATACATAAAGATCATGGTCTCGATTGGAATGCCACTTTCTTTCCAGGGAAGGGATCCACTACGCTAGACAAAGATGTGGGTAGCACTACTACTGTTCTTTATGATAGTGATGGTGATGGTGATTATGATATATTAAATGTTACGTTGAGTAATGTTTATCCATGGTATTGGGAACATATTGCTTTCGAATTACATAACAATGGTAAGGTTCCAATCAAGGTGTGGAGAGTTATAATTAGAACAGCTAGTGGAAACTATACTTATTATGAGATAAATGAGTCAGAACTTACGCAGGGAGAGTACTTGGACTTAGATGATGATGGTACCTATGATATTGTTCTATGGTGGGGCGACAATTTCGGCAAACAGCTAGAGTATTGTGAAAGTGCTAACATTAGCTTTACTATAACTGTGTTACAGGGTATTAAAATGGGTACTACATATACATTTACAATAGAGATAGTTGCAATTCAATGGAACATGTATACGCCTGGTCCTCCTCCATGAATAGGAGATTTCCATAATTTCCCGATTTTTTATTTTTTGTTTCGTTTAGGTGAATGGTGATGATGTATAATTTTCGAAAAATAATGGTTCCGGTTATAGTCGTGTTATACTACGTTATAATAGGTTACGCTCCATTTCTCCTTAAGGGAATGCTTTCTTATATTATCCCTGCATTGTTTTGGGTTTCCGTATTATCTCTTGTATTGGGGATTACAGGATTAAGTTCATTTTTATCTCAAGTAAATGATAGTGTTGTTTATTCATCCTTAATTTCAGCTTTCCTATATTTAACGGTTGCATTTTATGGAGGAATGATTCACGGCTTTGGTCTTAGTCCCTATTCTCGCTCTTTAATTGGAATGCTGATTAATACTGTGTTTGTGCTTTCAATTGCTATTGGACGTGAGTTTTCTAGGGGATTTATTTTAAAGACTTTTAAGTCAAAATATATTTTCTTAACATTTATTTTGACAACTCTCCTATATACTATTACAGAAAAACCTTTTCAATATTATCTTAACTTAAATCTTTTTGATTTCGCTGTTTTGATTAAGTTTCTTGGGTCAGTTTTTCTTCCATTATTTTCAAGAAACGTATTTTTATCTATCTTAGTTATTCTTTCTGGACCTCTAGCTTCTTTAGCCTATTTGCTTCCAATAGAGTTGTTTTATTGGTGGTCGCCTATCCTTCCCTCTCTGCCTTGGGGTTTCAATACGTTTCTAGGTGTTGTTCTTCCAATTTTAAGTTTAGTTATCACTTTTTCAGTTACTTCTCCTTCTTTGCTTAAGCGTGTTGGTATGTATCAGTTAGGTGTTAGTATTAAGGGTATACGACATGATCTTAGTCAGTTAAAGTCGCTTACTACATTCTTTTCTCTTGCTATTTTAACTGTATGGCTTAGTACTGGCTTGCTTGGAATTTATCCTAATGTTGTTTATAGTGGAAGTATGCAACCTACATTTGATGTGGGTGATCTTATTATTGCAGTAAAGGTTCCAGCTGATAGAATTGCAATAGATGACATCTTATTGTTTATGACACCTCACGGTTTCACTGCACATAGAGTTGTAGATATTAGGATTTCTGATAAGACTAGAATTTTTATTACCAAGGGTGATGCTAATAATGCACCTGATATTGAGCCTGTGCATTATGTCAATGTTAAAGGTAAAGTTGTTCTTACCTTTCCTAAAATTGGTTGGTTTTCAATTTATATGAAGTCTTTATTGGCTCTTATGTTTAGTCTATTTTACTCTAATTTTATTGCTCTAACTGGATTTATTGCTTCTATCTCTTTAGCTTCATACCTTGTTTACAATTACTCTAACAAAAAAGTTAGAAGATGGGGTGGATGGAGGTGAAATTTATGATGAAAAAGTCAAGTTTTACTAATAAGATGTTGTTGATTTCTATTCTTATTCTTGTCACATTAACTACTTTTGGTGTAGCTTATCCGCATTGGAGTGGAACGCTTTATTTGAATGGTATTATTACTACTGGTGAATGGAAAAAATCATGTATAAAAATATATAAAGTTTTAAATGGTTCATTTACGGATCCTTCAACTGGTGATGATTTATCTGAACCAACAGAGTATATTGCCATTGCTAGTGAGATTTTCCCTACAAAATTCCAGTTAATAATCTGTGTAGAAAATTGTGGTGAAACTTCATTGGAAAATGTGATTGTTACTGATCGTATTGAGACGAATGTTATTCCAGTAAATTCAACGCCAAGCAAAGGTTACGTCGAATGGGTGAATGTTACTCCTGGTGGTAATCCTGGAGAATTTGTTTTTAATTATTTGACATGGGATATTGGTAGTCTTTCCTCTGGAGAGCAAG
>JANZKD010000216.1 GCA_025061245.1 Candidatus Culexmicrobium profundum | reverse complement strand
TATTATTATTAATAATAATAAGTAGGTGAATTTACTATGCATAGAGCTAGGTATGTTAAAGATTATTATGAAGCAATTGCTCTAGATGAGGATAAACGTCTATTTAGAGATGCTTATCATAGACTTGAATTTATTATTACACTCCATTATTTGAAGAAGTATTTGGATAAGTATTTTCCTGATGGTGGGAAAGTTTTAGATTGTGGTTGCGGTTCAGGACACTACTCACTAGCTCTAGCTGAAATAGGATTTGATATTGTCTTAGTTGACTTAAGTTTTAATTTACTCAAAATTGCTAGAAAAAGATTTCTTAAACGCAACCTAGACAACCATGCAATCTCATTTATGGTTGCATCTTCAACTAATCTGAATTTTCTCCCAGACAATTTCTTTGATGTTGTCTTATGCTTTGGACCACTATACCATTTAATCGAGCCTACTGATAGAGTTAAGACCATAAGTGAAATACGTAGAGTCCTAAGAGATAATGGTTTACTTTTCATTTCAGCTGTCAGTTTATTTGGTGTCTTCGGAGTCGTCATCAAAGAGTTTTCATGGGAGTTTAAAGATGAAAAGCATGGTGAAATGTTCATTAGCGGTGTTCATAGAGCTGAATGACATAAAGAGCGAAGTGTAGATTGGTATTTCTGGAAGCCACTTGAATTAAGGAAATTCTTAGAGAATAATGGATTTATCACCCTAGAAATGGCTGCATGCGAGGGAT
Source organism: Candidatus Culexmicrobium profundum (assembly GCA_025061245.1). Lineage (GTDB taxonomy): Archaea > Thermoproteota > Methanomethylicia > Culexarchaeales > Culexmicrobiaceae > Culexmicrobium_A > Culexmicrobium_A profundum. The sequence goes on along the minus strand of JANZKD010000216.1, from coordinate 3,713 downwards.
TCGCCACCCACTTAGATGAATATGTCAATAAACTATATGAAGACAAGCAGTCATGGAATACTTTCATCAACCTACTCATAAAACATTCAAACAACATTACACTCCTAGGAAATACTGAACACTTCATCTGGATCGGCTATAAACAACCATAAAACAACAATAAATTCAATTTAAACAATTAGTTAAGCCAGCTAAACTGTATAAGTTAGAGTTAACCTATTAAACTTGAAGACTACCTTTACAATATCATTTCAATGCTCTAAAATCATATATTTCATCTTTATCCTTCTTTAATAAGAGAGCTAATATTATCAAAACTATAACAACATAACCAAAAATATCAGTTCTACCTGAAGTCACAAAAGCTACTAAACCAAAAATTAATAAAATAAACAAACCAATCAATGCAACTACATCCATTTCTATCATTACCTACCTTCACTTATCCCTTATATGATAATTAATTACTAAACATGCTAATCAATTACTTCATCAATAATAAAGACTTTAAATTTAGCATTCTTTCAAATGAATCTTAAAGCGCACCATAAAACTCCACAGGAAATCGCTACCTTACTTAGTGACTTTCAGATAAATTTCATGCTCAATTGTTCCTATTGGCAGATAACCTAGAGGCAATAAAGCATATACTTCAAACTTTATAGTCAATGGTAAAGTATAGTTCTCCGGAGGAACTCCACATTTAGTTAAGTATATTCTTAAGAGTATATGATCACCCATATTCCACCAATAATCACTAGGATATCCAATGCTAAAGTACCTGTCATTACATGTAATACCAATTATTTTAATTGTAAAACTAGTCACTATTGGAAGAGAAATGTTCTCAGAAACCTTACCAATAACCAACGTACACAAATACGGTGAACCTTGAACAAGCTTAGAAGAATTAATATAACCCGGATGCACACCCAAAACCAACTTCAAAGAACCAGCATAAGTCTCAAAAGTCCTATACTCAAAATACCAAGGATAAAACGAGTCTATCTCCAACAATCTATCAAACGTATCCTCTCCCATAGCATTTAAACTTCTAGGAGAATAGTAACCCCACAGGAAGAGAAATACCATAAGAGAGAAAATTAAAAAATAGAGGGAAAACCTAACATATTTTCTCAATCACTCCACCACCATATTAATGATGGTGTGATCTCCGAAAGTTATTATTATTCTATTCTGTTTTAAATTTATCGCTTATAAAATTATTTTACAAAACATTCAATAACCAATAATGCTGAGAAATGCGACTTGAACCTGCAGCAATCCAGCCTTTAACTAAGTACCTTTTAACACTGCAATGAACTATAAGTTTCATCTATTATTGCTTGGTTAAAATTAAATATTTTTTACAATTTTGATAGTATGACTAACGGCGAATATTTGTATCCACGCTACTTTCATTGTGGAGTTGATAAGATGGATATAGTTAATTACCAAGTTTTTATTGGAATTTCTGAATTTTAATTTTCAACTTCACTTAAAACCGGTTTTCAATTATACATAGAAAGGTGAAAGCCTAAAGACATTAGAGAAGTTGTAAAATTTGAAGGAAAGATGTTAGGAGACTTATAGAGAATACCGGGCTTATCTGAATTTTATTTATGTTTTGATGTTTTAGTCTACAAACATAGAATTAAATAGCTAGTGAATAATTTGTTCTTATGGTGTCTTCATGGAAGACGTTGATAAGAACAGAGTGTGTGCTGAAGTTTTTGATGCGCTTAGACATCCAACACGCATCACCATTCTTAAGATCTTGAGTAAAGAGCCTCTTGGATTTGCAGAGTTGAAGAAGAAGCTTGGTATCGACAGTAGTGGACACCTTCAACATCATTTGAGTAAGCTAGGTGACTTGATTAAAACTGATGAATATGGAAATTACTGTCTTTCAGACCAGGGAAAAGACGCATTGTTCATGATGAAAATTGTAGAGGACTTATCTGAGCCGAGAGTTAAAGAAGCCAGAATACACGCTATAAATAAGTGGAGGATGATTGCAGTCACAGCGGTAATAGCACTCATTTTAGCAACTATCCCACTCGCATACTTTTATCGGGCTATAGAGCGTGAGAAGAATGAAATGTTGATTTCATTAGATGGTGCTGCCTCAGACTATTTGTTTCTCATAAAAGGCGACATTGACACTCTGTTGTATCTTCTAAATTACAATAATACTACAGACACTATAATATGTGAAGCAAGGGCTCTGAGTTACAGTGTACACACATTATTTTTCCTTACAAGAATGCTCCATCATTATACAGGTAACTCCAAATGCTATACTATGTCTGTTATTTTCATGGATCTATTCACCTTCATCAACGATATATTAAACGATGAACCCAGCAAAATTGTGCCAGAATTTGCGAAAAACAAGGAGACTTTCATGGAAATAAGCAATATAGTGAAGGAAATGGCTGCATATAAAGGCGTGATGGAAATACATGACATGCTCATAGAAGAATTACAAACAGCCGTGAATAAACTCTCAAAGTAAGCAGTAGTACATAAAATTAAAAACATCAATCCAAATAGGTTGAAATGACTCTCTCCCCCACCAAATAAAATAAACAAACATAATGAGCTGGAACAATCAAGCCCCACGAGAAATGCAATTACCAAAATATCTTGATCATCCACATCATATAAAATGTACAACTATGGAAAGGATCATTAGGTATAATAGTTAGAAATTACATAGTGTCATAATATTTATTCTGAATTATCAGTCAGAATATACAGAAATATTTAAATTTCTATCTATACAGCTTAAGTTAGGTGATGTAGGAGTGGGTGAAGAGAGCACATACCTGAAAGTTAGGATTGGTAAAAGATTCACTATAACTATTCCCAAGGAAGCTAGGGAAAAGCTTGATATTAAGGAGGGAGATGTACTAGACGCCATCATCACCACTGACAGCATCACCCTTAAAAAATCTAAAACATTAATGGAGTTCATTGAAAGCCTAAAACCTAGAGGAACCATTAAAGAGTTTCTAAAGATGAGGGAGGAGGAGGCAGTAGGAGAAGATGATAGAATTAAGGAACTTACCAAAAAACCTAACTATTGACACAGGCCCCCTCCTCCTACCCCTCACCAGAGAGCCTGGATGGAAAAATGTTAAAAACATTCTAGCTACACATGAAGAAGGCAAAATAACACTAAATTTAGGCTTATTCAACATTGGAGAATTAATCTATGCAGCCTATAGACTAGGATACAACATGGAAACTACACTTGAATATGCAAGATTAATTTCAGATAAGCTAAACATAGTTAAAGACCAAAAATATATCACCTGGATGGGTAGACTAAGAATAGAATCATATAAACACAACTACAATATACCATGGGGAAACATATCATCAACTTCAACAGCAATAACCCAAAAAACACCCCTACTAATCCTAAGCAGAGACAAACACTTCAAACAACTAACAAAAATATGCAACAAAATAAAAAAGCCAATAAAAACAATCCATATAGAAAAACTCTAAAATAATCAAATGTAAAGTTCAAAATAAGCAGAAAGAAGTCCAAAATCTAAACAACTACACTTGTCATGAATGCCAACTTTCAAGACCTGTAGACTTTAAATTAGATAGTAAGAAATCCAACAATAAAGAATACAGGCAACATACATCAAAACAATAAGAGTAGAATTAAAGTTGCAGTATCAATTTCATGGCTA
>JANZKD010000273.1 GCA_025061245.1 Candidatus Culexmicrobium profundum | reverse complement strand
TAAAAAGAACAATTTAGCAAACTAGAATAATTCCCTACATTTATTCCAGCTTCCCCCCACAAATAAACCCTCAAAACTCACTCCCATAAACTCAAGAAAAAGCGAAGTAAAATTAAAATCTAAAATACTTGAATACTACATAAATACATGTAAAATTAATCATCCTACCGACTTGGAAGTAAGATACAACCACCACATCAACTCTTGATATCTCATAATTCATATTCCAACAGTAATCAGCCAAAGTAGCAATACCCTAAAGGAGCACTGCAAAACATCAGGCAGAAGTTAAAGATTTTATTACATGTTAATAGAAGGATGCAAATAACCTAAATTACATAAAACGTTGCACCTTCCAACTTATATAGCATTTTTACTACAATATTCTAGGTGCAATTAAATGGGACATACCACTGCTAGAGTTAAAATCTTTAATCCACAAGACACATCAAAGCATATAGATTTAGAGCTTCTCGTAGATACAGATTCAACATATACTTGGATTAAGAAGGATAAGTTAAGGCACATAAATATTAAACCCAAATCCAAATGGAAGTTCAAAACAATTGAAGGAAAAATCATTGAACGCCATATTAGTGAAGCAATAATTCAATGCATGGGCGAGAAAGTAACAACCATCATCGTCTTCGGAGAAGAAGATGACATTGAAGTATTAGGGGTATACACTCTAGAAGGATTGAGACTAGAAGTCGACCCAACAACAAAGCAGCTAAAGAAAATAGAAGCACTCCTAGCAGTCTAACCGCAAAGTCAAAAACATATAAAAAACTAAGGAATACATTATAAGATTACTTAAAACCTTGCATATAAACTTCGCATCCCTCCCAGAACATATAGACTTCAAACACCACCTTACAAAGAAAACTAATAGAAGAAACATTAACAACATATAATAAGTTAAAATAAAGCAATGTCAATAACTATAAATGGGGAATAGTTAAATTTATTAAGTTAATTTACTTAACTTAATTCAGCTAATTTAGGGGGTGCTTGATGAATTGAGCAAGATTTTAAAGCAAGTGGAGAAAATCAGCGAGAAATATGAAATATTCTCAAATGCATTCAGAATACTAATCCTAGCAATACTCTACACCAGAGGACCAACAAAATGGAAAGACTTGAAACAAAAGTTACAAGAAATCCTAAACGCAGAAGTAAACCCAAATAGTCTAAACTTCCACCTACGCCGACTAGAAAAGGAAAAATTAGTCAAAAAAATAATGGAAGGAAACACAGCATACTACACAAAAAACGATGAAATTGAAGAATCATACAAACAAATAATCGAAGAAATCATAGACGAAATAAAAATACAATCCAGTCAAGGTGAAAATAATGGCTTATGATCAATATAGAATAAAAAACTCTGGAAACAAAACTAAGACTTCATCTATGGGAAAGGTGTAGTTCAAATACTATGATCTCGTAATAAAGTAATCTCCGGTCTTATCTGTAGCTTTCCTTCAACTTCTCTATCTTTGAAAAGGCTTTCTCTTTTTCTTCCAGTACATAAAATGCTTCAATACCATACTTATTAGCATTTATTACTTGAGATTTATCATTTGAAAATAGAATGGAGTCAGTTTTAGATGCACAGGCTATGTAGTATGCATCGGCAGCTCTACAACCAGTAGCTAATGCTACCTTATATGCTTCATCATCTAAACCCGTACACAGACGTATTTTTGCCACAATCTCTTCTACCATTTTCCTAACAATATCTCTTGGGTTATATCGTATTAGAAGTCCTACAAACTCGATTTTGAATAATATAGGTTCATAAATGGTGAAAACCTCCACTTCATTAAAGAACGCCTCTGCCAACTTCACTCTTAACTCGTTTCTCCTATTAAAAAGGTCAAACCATAAGGAAACATCAATTACAATCATAATGCTTACCGTCTCTCAGCTAAATATGATTCAATATCCTCTGTGGACAATTCTACTCTATACTCATCACGATAGCGACGCACAATATCAACAATACTCTCTTCAATCCTCACCCTAACCCTCTGACCCTCTCTAAGACCAAGCTTCTCCAAAAGCTTCAAAACACCATTCTCATAAACAGCCTCGACAATTCTGATCATAACTACACCCAATAAATCATCAGCAAAAAAATATATAAACCTCACACATTATTTTCAACATACTAACGATTTATTTTTATCATTTAACAAATGTAGTTATTGAAAATAGAAAGGAGGGGGGAAGTTGCAATGGCATTTGGAAGCTTATTTGCGGGTTTGATCGGTTACCTAATAAGTGCTTCAAAAGCGAGAGGATTTGAAGAGATAATTAATAATGCACGTGAAAGAGTTCACTATCTTGAATATTTTAAAGTAGTTCCACCAATGATCTTATTTGAAAAAGACCATTTAACAGAAACCTTCTATAAAGAGGCGGTTCTCGCATATATTTTAGGACCACCAAACTCATCAATAATAACAGCATTAAGAGTCCTTGAAAAGGGTCTAAGATTAAGGTTAAATGACGAAAAATCAAATCTAGCTCAATTAATAGATGAAGTTAAAGAGTTAAGAGAGTTAAAAGACTTAGCACATGGACTTAGAATTTTGAGAAATCAAATCGTCCATAGAGATAAAGAATCTGATGATAGAGATGCACTTGAAGTACTGAGACATGTAAGCGAGGTCTTAAATCATCTATATCCATTTGATGAAGTTATACACACCATAACCTGTAGCATATGTAAAAACAAATATGAACATAGCATAAAAGCAGAAGAAGCATATCTATGCAACATAATTAAAACTAAATGCAAAAAGTGTAGAAGAAGCAATGTAATCATTATCGGTAAAGAGCTGGGTATACCTAAAACATTATAAAACATCGACAAAGCCCAGTAGATACTAATAAGGAAGTTATTACAACCATTATTAGACCTAAAATAAGTCTTTAGGTCCCATAATATAAGGTTAAAGGCCTATCAAGACAATTCATAAACATTCATATCGTTGGAGTATTGATACTATTGCCGCAAAAATTGAAGTTAATGAGGAGATAAACAGAAATGCTACAAGCGTGGTGTTGAGGATCACTTTAATTTCTGAAAATAATTGTAAAATTACAGGTATTAGCGTACCCGTGGTAAAAGCTGTGAATATAAAGAAATAGAAGAGTAGGCTAGGTTTTAATGCTTCCTTATATCTGTTATAAAACTCGATTGAATCTTCTATTTCATCAGTTATTCTCTTTATATCAACTATTCCATTGAAGAAGGTCTCTCTAACTGCTTGTTCATATTCTACATACTTGCGATAAGTTTCTCCAGCTTCACCTAAATAGTTAAAAGAAGCTATATGCTTCTTAGCTTTAGAATAGTCCATTAATTGGTTAAATAAAGTCTTAAGTGAACGTGACTCAATTTTATTAAGCTCGCAAAGAATATATCTCAAACTATAATAAGCATCAATTACAGTGTCAAAGTAATCATCAAAATATTCTTTCCATCTTGTTAGAAGAGAAATTTTATTCTCAAAATATGCCGAATTTTTTACATTCTCAATCTTCAAATCCTCAATACCCCTAGGAGGCAGAGGAAATTCACTATATATTAGTGAGAAAAGACCGTGAAGTTTAAACCGTGTTTGATTAAAAAGAGCATTCATCGCAGGATGAAAACCTGGTTTACCAACCTCTCCCCACATCTTTTTACGACTCATATTAAATTCATCTATAACAGCTTTAAGCACACGCTTTATACCATCTATATCAGCTTTCCTCCACTTTCCCTCAACATTAAATGGTATAATTCGCGTAGTAGGCCTACTCCATCCACCTAATTCTGGTGGTCTTAATAAATCCTCAATCGCCCCCCAATAACAAATTTCCCTAACCAATCTTTGAGAAAGCCTCATAATCTTCATTTGATACTCATCTCTCTTCTCTCTAATAATAAAGAAGAGCTTGATATAATGCGAAACCTATTCCAATAAACGTAGCTACGATCTGAGCCCAAGTATTCAGAGCTGCCTGCATTACTCTATTTATCCTCCAATTATATGGTTTTTAAATCCTAAACATATATTATTCGAAGTCATGAAACCTCTCATCCAAAATATATCTACTAACTTCAAAGCTTAGATTAACTTAAATAGCATGCGAATTATTGAAAAACATTAAGATACATAAAGAAAATCGAAGAAACACACTGTTAGTTTTAGAGCATTAATCTTTCAATTAGTTTTGTGTATTTTCTCCTACAATTTGCTTTAACAATAAAAGGTCATGTTTATTGATGACTTTGAGAAATTTAATTAGGAAGAGATAGGTTGCGGCGCCTATGAGGATGTAGATTGGGAGTAGAATTGGATTGCAGATGAGTTTTTGTATGACTGGGACGGTTAGGGCCATTATGATTAAGGTTACTAATTTTTGGTTAAAGTTTGTTTTTCAAGCTCTATTTTAATTATCCTCTTTAATGCTAGAAAAGTTAGGGTAAAG
>JANZKD010000150.1 GCA_025061245.1 Candidatus Culexmicrobium profundum | reverse complement strand
TATTCCTGGTAAATTATTTTCTCCTTTGGGGTATAGTAATACTCCATATATCTTTATTTCATGTCCGCCATATATTTCACTAGTATAGTATAATTCTACTTGCCATAATTCCTTTTCTTCATAATATGCTGTCAAGTTTGCTTCTATACTTATGTTTAATGGTGTTTCTTTCAAATTTAAGTCCCACCAGAAGTCTGTTGTGTAGCCTTTGATTTCTGGTGTACTTGTTTTCATTGGAGCTGGACAAATTATTGACCATGCTGTAAATGTTCCTGATAATAAAATTAATATGCAGAGTATGGTGTTTAATGTATCTTCTCTCATAGTTTAAACCTATTAACACATTACATTTAGAACTTATTAATATTTATTAATGCATTTTTTTGTAAGATGTATATTTCATGTATTTTCAATACATACAATTTTATGATACTTGAAGTTGAATTATTTCAGCTTGCTTAGTTCTACTTCGATGGCTTTAATAATGTTCATCGCATATTGTGGTTTAGCAGTATTTGCCATATGTCCTATTCTTATCCATTTATTTTCAAATTTACCTAGTCCTCTGCTGATAAGTATTCCATGATTTTCTTCAATCTTTTTTATTAATGTAGATGGATTCACGTTGTTGGGTGTGGCTGCTACTGTCACTGTGGCTGCAGCGTTATCTTCTCTTGCAACAACTTTGAATCCTAGCCTACTTAGTCCTTCTCGAATTATCTTAGCAGTTTTTCTATGTCTTTCAAATCTTCTTTCTAATCCTTCCTCAAATATCTCGATTAAAGCTTCTCTTAACGCTAATATTAATGGTGAGGGTAGCGTTGAAGGATATGGATGCCATGGTTCTTCCTTTACATAGTTCTTCCATGTTTCTAAGCTTAGATACCATGAAGGAACCATAGTCCCTCTCTTCTTCATATACTCCCAAAACTTTTGGCTAACTGCCATAGGTGTGATTCCTGCAATTGCTCCTAAGCATTTCTGTGGACCCACAAATGCTATGTCAACATGCCATTCATCCATTTTAAAGGGTATTCCTCCAATCGATGATATGCCATCTACTATGAAGATTAAATCGTTGTCGTATGCTATTTGGCTTATTTTTTCAATTGGATTCACTACTCCAGTTGACGTTTCAACATGGACTACAGCTATTGCCTTTATTTTTGGATCTTCTTCCACTTTTTCTCTGATTTTATTAATGTTTAAGTCTTCTCCCCATTCAAATCTTATTATCTCTACCTCTCCGTGGGGTGAAAAGATGTCAAATAATCTTTCGCCGAAGTAACCATTAGAGGGTATTAAGACTTTCATCTCCTTGTCTATAACATTTATTGCTGAAATTTCAATAGCTAAGCTTCCTGCCCCTGGAATTATGAAAATGTCTCCTTCAGTTTTAAAGAGTTTCTTCAAAAGCTTAATTATTTCATCATATAGTGGTTTCCATTTCTCTCCATAGTGAGGTACTATTGGTTTGCTTAAAACTTTTAGAACTCTCTCTGAAACTTCTGTGGGTCCTGGAATCATAAGTAGAGGTTTCTTCATTTTCTCAACTCCCACTATTTGTTTGGGGTTTTTCCTCTTCTTTAACGATTCCTTCTAATTTTTTTCTCCATAACCTGTATTCCCTGATTGTTGAGAGCGTGATTGCCATTAGTATATTGCTGAAGAATATTATGTTTACAACTAAGCCCAGCATTAACTCAGAGTATTTTAAGCTGAATTGCATTGGCATGATGCCTAATACTGCTGTTACTAATCCTCTACCGAGAGCGCATGTTAATATTTTTCTTTCACTTGCTAGTGTACCTTTTATGGTTACAATTGAAATTGCGATGAATCTTGATATGGATAGTAAACCTGTTATTATGGCTCCAAAAACTATCTCGGTTACGTCTCCAAAAAAGTAGGTTAATCCCAGTAGTACAAAGAAGAATGAGCGCATAAGAAATGTTATTTCCGAGTGAAATCGTTTTGTTAAGTCTCTTATTGGTCTTAGTTCCTCGATTTTTATTTTTAAACCCATTACTGAAGCTATTTTCTCATCGTTTCCAAGTACTAGTCCAAAGATTAGTGATGCTAAAGCACCACTCCCGCCTAGTGTTTCAGCTAGAGAGTAAGCTCCAATTAGTACGGATAGAGTGAACATATAGAAGTATTCTTCTTCTCTAAGCATGTAAATTACAACTAACCAAATAACTCCAACAATTAGACCGATTAGTATTCCCGTAGAAAATTTTGAGGTGAGCATAACTAGTATTCTTCCTATTGGGACTATCTTCAAATTTATGTATTCTAGGCATGAAAGTGCTATTATAATTGATAATACGTTTGTTAGTGCCATTTCAAGTGTTAAAGTTAGTAATGCTTCCTCTTTTACTGGCATTTGTCTTATGAGTGTGATAAGTGTCATGGAACCGCTTACAGCTAAAATTGAGCCAAGCATTAGGCTGTATGCCCATCGTAAATATAACATGTATTTTAAGAATAAAGTTATAACCGTTAAGCTTAAAATAAAGCTTAATATGGATGTTCCGATAACTGTTTTACCTTTCTCAAGTAATCTGTCAATATTAATTCTTAATCCACTGTCGAATAGAAGTATTGATATGGCGAACATTGCCATGTATGGTAGTACACCATATATCGCTTCAATATCTATTACATGTGTGATTGGACCAAGGACAACTCCAAATAAGAGTAGGAAAATGACGTCTGGAATACTTGTTTTTCTAAAAAACAGCATTCCAAAGAACCCAATTAGCATTATTAGGGCTACAGTGTAGAATGCAAAAATTGTAGCCTCCATTGTTTAGTTCTCCTCCACAGAGTAAATATGCTGTTTTCTAAAGCTTTAAACTTTATTTAAATTTTAAATATTAAAGTTAATAGGTTATTCGATGGCTGATCTGTCTGCATAGTGTTTCTTTACCTTTTTAGCTTTAAGTCTGCTTGCTATATAGTTAAAGGCTACTTCTGGTTTGCTTTCAGCTCCACAAGTGTATACATCGACTGTTGCATATGCATATTCAGTCCAAGTATGTATTGCTATGTGGCTTTCTACAACTAAGGCGATAACTGAGACTCCTCCCTTTTCTCCTCCAAATTTCCATGACTTTAAGTCCCATAGAGTCATCTTTGCCTTTTTAACTGCTTCAATAACTATTTCTCTTAATAGTTTTTCATCTGCTAAAATGTCTACGTCACATCCATATAGGTTTCCATAAATATGTTTTCCATAGACGCCTCTTTGTTTTCGAACCATTTTAATCGCAACGCATGATAAATTTATCAATTATTTAAATTTATCGCTTTTATGTTCCTAAGAGTTCATTGAATATTGATAGCATTAATCTAGCATTATTTAGCATATCGTGGTTATTATTGAAGAAAATATAGATTTTCTTTGGATTTAGATTTAGGGTTGTTTTTGCAATTTCTATTAATTCTCCTTTTGAGTAGTTATGTGCATACCAAGCTGTTCTGCCATGCATTCTAAGATAAATAGTTTCTCCAGTTTTTACATATAATCTGATTTCAGGGCTATCTATTGAAACCAACGTTATCCCTAGATTTTCGCACCATAAAATCCATTTTCTACTTATCCATTCATTATTTCTCCATTCTAGTGCGAATTTTTCCTCTAAACCTGTATTCTCAATGAATTTTTCAATTCGTTTTATGAAGGTGTTCCTAGGACGAATACTTGGTGGAAGCTGGAATAAATAGAAGTCTATTTTGTCTTGAAGTGGTTTGAATAATTTCTCAAACTTTTTCCAAGTGTTCAATGCTTTTTCACTGAATTTGAATATATGTGTAATCCATCTATTCACTTTTATAGACCATCTTAAGTTTAGTGGGCTTGTATTACTCCAAGCTTTAACTTGTGATGGAAATGGGAATCTATAGAAGCTTGCATTTAGTTCAACGGCGTTTAATCTTGCTTTTCTTGCATACCATTTAAATCCATTGGGATTCCAGCTGTAAAGCCAACCTGAAGTTCCTACAAATATTTCTGTTTTCATAGTTATCACTAAATTACTATTCCAAATGCTTCAGCGAATTCTTTAATCTTTTTATATTCCTTTATGAAATTATCACCTTTTATTGTTAATACATATAGTGTTTTCTCATTTTCCTTTATTTCCTTTATTAGTCCTGCTTCAACTAGTTCTCTTAAGTATTTCATGAGTCTGTCATATGATAGATTTGCTCCATAAAGAATTCTCGTTACACCTGACTTTCCCCCTTCCTTCTTTATTGTCTCTACTATATCTGCCATTATTTGAAGCCTTGATCTATATCTTCGTGTACTCATCTTCCTCTACCCACTTTTGTGAGCATTATTAGCATACAAGTAAATCCGAGAAGTTGAGTTATATGGCCCATAATGTAATATGATGTCTCAATCATTGATGACATAAATAAGAGATGACTTATCAAGAGTAATATAAATCCCATTGATATTAAGAGACTATTGATATTTTTTATCTCAATAAAATTCATTACTGCTTGAGTTGACACATATATT
>JANZKD010000277.1 GCA_025061245.1 Candidatus Culexmicrobium profundum | reverse complement strand
CCCGTAGCTCAGCTGGACAGAGCATTGGCCTCCGGAGCCAAAGGTCCGGGGTTCAAATCCCCGCGGGCCCGTTACAACAATTAAATTTACTTACTTTCAATGTATAAGAAGCCCAACAGTTATATGTGATTAATTTTTACTAGAAACTATGGAAAGGGATAAGCTTTAAATTCGCTGAATTTCGTCCAATATGCTCTTTTGACATGATGAATATCATATAATAAATTAATGCAATTTATTTTGAAATTCTCAAACACTTCCCTCTTAGACATTAAACTTAAACAACATCATTTTACATAAAGAAGAAGAATTGGAGAATATTTACACATCAATAACACCTAACCTCCAAAACTCCTCTGGACTAAGAGTTTTCCGAGCAGTCCTAAGATTATATGGACAAACTTTTATGCACGTTGAACAGTCAATGGCATTTTCACACCAATAAAGATAGCATTTCTCAACGTCAACGTACCATTTTAATGCTCCTGGATTATTAGATTTACATACTGCCTCAAAGCTAGGCTCATCATCCATTGAAATTGCATTAGCCTCACAATGGATTGCACATAACTTACACTTCCTACAGAAATCCTTCACTCCAAATTCTATGGGCTTATCAGGCTCAAGTGGAAGATCAGTGAATATTTTACATAATCTAACTCTAGGACCATATTCAGGAGTTATTAGTAAACCATTACGTCCCAGCTCACCTAGCCCAGCATCAATTGCTAACGGAATACTTAATGCAGTATCATTTCCACATTGAATAGCATCATACCCCAGATTCCTAATAAACTCACCCATACATGCGAGAATAAAAGCCATTTTAGAGTAACCAACTCCAGTAGCAGCTGCAGCTAAAGCACTAGGTGAAGTTGCAATACCATCAGCATCCATCTCAATGGCTATGACAATGGCATACTCAAATTTATCATCTATCTCAACGCCATCATAAAGCCAAAGCCTATTGAGCTTACAAATCCCCACAAGAGAAGCCCCAAAAAATTTTGCCGCCCTCTTAACATAAACACTCATTTTATGAGGATCACCAACTTCATACTTAATTTTAGTTAAATCAATTCCAATTGAAGCAGCAGGAGTTCTCTGCAATTTAATTTTCTCCCATGCAAACGCCCCCTTAAAGGCATCATGAACTATCCAAGAAGCATAAGCAAGTGCATAGTCAATTTTTGAATAACCAGCTTTACCCTCATTAATTCGCTCTAAAACTCTTTCATCATACATTTTACGATAACCCTTCCATGAAGGATCCCACATTACTCGCTCAAACACTATGTTTCTAGCATTAAAGCGTTTAAGCCTAGCCTTATCAATAACATAGGGTGGCTTCTCAACATGTCTAACTCTAATTTTGGGAGAAAGCTCATTCCTATTTAATCCTATAGTCCAACCCCTAACACAGTATAAATAAAATTTAATTAATATTTTCCAATTATTCAGCTATAATGCTCAGAAAATTAAGGCTGTGCTTAGTCTACATTCTGGAAGGCGCACTAATACCCATTAAGCTTAAAGTATTCCTCAGAGTTATTCTAACCACATTAACTAAGTGTAATCTAGCATTTCTCAACTCTAATGGCTTAGCTTTCAATACAGGTAAAGCATCATAAAAAGAATTAAACGTCAAAGCCAAAAAGTTAGCATATTCAGTTAAAATCTCAGGTCTTAAGTTATCAGCAGCATCTGCAACAACTTCAGGAAACATTGAAACTTTCAAAATTAATTCTCTCTCTAACCTGTGATTAAGTAAACTTGGATCATATTCTTCTGGAAGAGCATCTACCTTCGCAAGAATATTACATGCCCTAGCATGTGCATATTGTATAAAGGGAGCACTATTCTGCTCAAAGTTTAAAACCCGTTCCCAAGTAAAGGTCATTTTCCTTGAAGGAGTAACACTTAGAAGAGCATAACGAACTGCACCTACACCAATCATCCTACCAATATTCCTAACAGTTTCATCGTCAAGTTTAGGAGAACGCCTTCTAACTTCCTCCTCCGCCCTTTCAATTGCTTCACCTAATATTCTATCAAACTCAACATAGCGGCCACGTCTACTAGACATTTTAAAGCCAGGTAAATGAACTAGCTCATATGCAAAATGTATCATGTTTAATGCATAATTCATCTTCCCTAAAGTTGCCAAAGCTATTCTCAATTGAAGCTGAGGTAAAGTTTGATCAACACCAATCACATGGATAACTTTATCAGCATTAAAATGCTCAAATTGCCATAAAGTATAGGCAATATCCCTTGTAGGATATAGAGTTCGGCCATCAGACCTAACTAAAGTAAGCTTTGGAACCTCATATAACTCACTAACACCGAGATCCTTCTTTAAACCCAATGTGATAGCAGCTTTTTCAGCATCAAAAATTAAAGCCCCACCATCAAAATAAGTAAAAGAAGTTCTCTTTAAGGCGTCAATTACAGACTTAACCCTACTACTCCATACGATATCACTTTCCCAATCCCAGCTTTCAACATCAATATTAGCCCTTTCAAATGTCTCTTTAAACCCATCTATACATAACAAGCAAAGCTTTCGAAATAACTCTACAGCATCCTTTTCACCCAACTCGTATTGCAAATCTAATTGAGCAATCGACTTTTTAGGGTCATCATCAAGACTAATTGTCTCTAGAAGCTTATCAAATAAGCTTGGATTTCTATCACGTAGATCTTTAGCAATTCCAATCCATTCACTCAATTCATTTGCAATTCTAACTCGATCCTCACCAACAACACCCATTTCATCAAGTTTATTAAGCTTTCTTTTTAGATCAGAAATCTCAACTATACAGTTAGTCATAGCATAAATTAAGCCAATAAAATGATCAGGCTTTCCAACTGGTTTAACTCTACCAATCTTATCATAACCATATGCTGCAACAGCAACTTGTAATCCAACATCATTAATATAGAAGTGAACCTTAACATTATGACCTCTAGCTCTAAGAAGCCTAGCTAAAGTATCACCTAAAACAGCATTTCTCGCTGCTCCAATATGAAGAGGATGAATTGGATTAGCACTAGTATGCTCTACAACGATTCTTAATGGTGTTTCAACCTTCAAATGACCATAAGTTTCATCAAGACATTCAGCAGATTTAAATGTCTCATAAGCTAGTGCAGGATAATTTACATAGAAATTAACATATCCTCCACCTGCAACTTCAATTTTCTCAATAAACTTTAATCGACGGATATCAATCTTTTCAACAATAGACTCAGCCAATCTTCTAGGATTCTCTTTAACTACCCTGGCAATAGAGAAACAAGGGAAAGCTAATTCAGCTCTAATAGCAGGAGGAGGAAATTCAACATTAACCTTCACACCTTTAATTCCAAGCTTAAACAAAGCATCCTCAACAAGGGAAATACATTCATTCTTAAAGAGACCAAAGGGATTAGCTTCAACACTTACCATCAATATGCCTCCAATGCACTAATAAATGATTAGTAAGGGTAGTTATAGATTTACTGGACATTACATTTAATCAGTTGTTTAAATATTTTTAACTACTCTTTCAGCTTTACAACATACTCGTAAAGTACATTGCCATCAATTAAGCGTAAAATAGCACTTCTATTACTAACCCTTTTAAGCAGAATAGGTTTACCCAATCCTTCAGCAATCTTAGCTAAATCATCAATACTCTTAACCTCAACCGAGAGAACATCCTTATTCTTAAACGGAAGCTCCTTCACTTCAATTAAGTATTCCTCTAAAGGCTTAATAATGGATTCAATAGACCTTCCACCATCTTTCTTTCTATTAGTCAAGAAGAAATATGTTGAAGGAGTTAAAAGAACGAGTCCTACACCTAAGAGAGCATAAGACGCATACAATCTAAACTTAACATCTTCATTAATAACTACTTCCCTCTTCGTAATACTACCGGGTTCCTTATAACTCAAGTTTGTAATCTCAATTAATTGACCTCCACCCATAGAATTTCTTAGAGTTATTCTCAGAGTATGATTAATAGGCAAACTAATTAAACCATAATCCGTAGAAGACAAAACATTCACCTTTGCAATTAATAGTAAATCATAAACGTTTGAGCGAGTACCAGTTTCATCTTCAATCAATTCAATAATAGATAGAATATCTCCAAAGTTCAATGTGAAACTTGAATTTATAGAAACAGTACTTTCACCCTCTACTTCACCACCAGGCATAAACAGTAGAGACTTCTCCCACTTCTTGGGTGAAACTAATTTCAATTCAAAAGTAGACGTAACAACAGTAACTGCTGGTTTATTCACTATAAAATCAAAAGTATAATTTACATCGACATGTTTAACTAATCTCAAGAATAAGACGCCTTCACCTGAAGAAATTATACTTGCATTATCATAAACAATATTTGGACGAAGATAAGCCACATAATCATAGTTACTTTTCGCTATATAGTTGCACAAGGTAATAGTTCTCTCTTCAACCACAGGATGACTATAGGAAAAAGCCATCACTAGGAAAGATGAAGCTACTATCACAATAGAAATT
>JANZKD010000132.1 GCA_025061245.1 Candidatus Culexmicrobium profundum | reverse complement strand
AACTTAAACAATCATAGCCTACGTTACTCCAGGATAGCCCATTTAATAGTCAAAGAAAATAGATGAGTATTTGGTAAGCAAAATGATAAAACACTCAAACCCAGACACACTAATAAGATATGTACAAGAAAGACTAGCAGATCAAAAAATAAGAAAACTAATAAAATAATTTAATAATCATGCATTAAAAAATGGTAATAGATATGCAAAATAAATATATAATTTTGCTATAACAGTTTTATTCAGGCCGAGGGTCTCCCGCCCGTATGGCAGGGCCTCAGTTGCTAAGCCTTCAATCATTGTTCAGCTAGCCTGGTTCCAATCATCTGGTTCGGGCCCTCGGCCCTTTTTCATTTTTTAATTTAATATCCATAATAGCTCTAAAACTTTTTCATCCAATTTTTAAAAAGAAATTTGAAAAATGAGGTCATTTTAGGGAAGGCTCAGTGTGAGACGAGGTCATCATTTTTCAGTTTTTGTCTCTACATCATTGCCATTATATTTAACTTTAGGTTTCTAAAAGGTTTAACGTTGCTTTGGACGTATTGAGTTTGTTTAGCCGCTTTGGTTCCATATTTTTTGGAATTCTGTTTCGTAGATTATGGCTATTTGTTTGCTTTTGATTATTATGAGGTTTTCGTTGTTGTTGTTTTCTGCTGAGTATGACCAGTTGTAGCTTCCAGTTAGGACTATGACTTGGTCGATTATCATTACTTTGTGGTGCATTAGTTTTGGGTTCGTATCGTTACGTACTTCTATTCCAGCTTCTTTCAGTTTAAAGTATTCACTATATTTGCTGACTTGACTTTTCTCAAATACGACTTTTATTTCAATTCCTCTGTTGTGGGCGTTTACTAGTGCGTCGCCAATTGGGTCTGAGGTGAAGCTGTAGATTAGTATGTGGATTGATGAGTTTGCTCTTGAAATCCAGTATATGACTTGTTGTTCGCATTCGCCTTTAGGTGAGAAGTAGATTCCTAAAATTTCTACTTCAATTTGTTGTTCAAGTTTTGCTATTTTTTCATTTAGACGTGTAATTTCATTGTTTAATTCGTTTATTTGGCTTTGTAATGCAGTAATGGTTACCTCGCGTTCAGATATGGTTTCTTCTAACTCTTTAATTCTATCTTCTAGGCCAGTTGAGCGAGGTAGCAATATGTAGCTTGAAGATACGCCTATAATGATTCCAATAATGAGAAATATGATTACACGTTTATTCATCACATTTCCTCCATGCAGTAAGGATACATTGTGTCTTGTAGGCTTTAAGCTTTGGGATGAAATTATGTGAAGAACAATATCTTTAATTTAACTTCGTCATGATGTTTATATCATTATTAATGTATTTATTAGTAAGGTGAGGGATAGAAGGATGACAGCAAATCAAAAAAGAACAGTTCACATAATATTGGAGAGAGGAAAGTGTGCTTGGGGTCAATGCTACTTTTGTGGATGGGGTAAAAAGAGAGTTGAAGTATCAGTGGATGAGCTTAAAAGAAGATTTGAAGGTTTTATTAAGAAGCATGTTAGTAGGGGTGGGATAGGTAGGCTGAAGATTTTTTCGTCAGGAAGCTTTTTAGATGAAGAACAGTTTCCAAAAGATTTTGTTAAATGGATTGTTGAAATTGCTGAAAGATATGGTATTGATGAACTGGTAATTGAGTCTAGACCAGAATTCATCAGTAAAGAAAAACTGGAATTGCTAAGAAGTGGTAAAGTGAAGATTACAGTTGCCATGGGCTTAGAATTAGCTGATGATGAATTTTTGGCTAAATATTATAAGAAAGGATTTAAAGTTGAAGACTATTTAAGAGCTGTAAAGCTTCTACGTAAATATGGGTTTGGAGTTAGAGTTTATGTTCTAGTTAATGGTCATCCCATATTATACAGGGAACCTGAGCTTCAAAAAAGACTTCTTGAAAAGACTATGAAATTGACGCTTGAGATTGCTGATAGTATTGTAATTATAAATGCGTATCCACATGTGCAATCGGATTTATGGGAAGATTGGATTAAAGGTGAATGGAAACCCCTAGATGAAAAGCAATTCTATGAGCTTGTAAGGGAATGGAAAGATAATCCAAAGGTGGAATTAGATTTTAGCAACTATAATTTCATACCGAAATTTCCAAGGTCAAAGAGGATATTTCTGAAGGGAGTTGGACACGACTATATTGTTCATCCCTACTATGAAGTTTGGCAAGACTACTTTATACGATTCTATAAACCACCACAAGGAAAAAACTACGTATTATTCCTTCCATGCGCATATAGAAAGCCATATACTAGATCTAGAACTTGGAGAGCAATTTTAAATGTAATTTCAGGATACCCATTCTTCAAGAAGCTACATTTAATTGCAGTTAGTAGTCCAGGAGTCATACCATATGAGTACGTTAAGTATTATCCATTTAATGCATATGACTGGCCTGAATGGCTTGAAACAGAAGAAATTAAGAAGGAATATATTGAAGTAACTAAGGAACGGGTTAAAAGATATGTAAACGCCCATAAAGAACATTATAATCATTACTTTGCCTACTTTAGACCAGACTCTGAAACTATTAAGGCCATAAAAATGGCATTTGAAGAATTAAAGCTAAGTGACAAATTAACAGTCATCTTGGATGATGAAACCTATAATCAAATTGTAAAGGAGGAATTTAAGCCAGCAGTTGCACATCCACTGGCGATTGGAAAGTTGAGATCAACCTTAAAATCAAAGCTTCAATTTGAAAAGTCTTAACGCATTCTTACCTAGAACAAGCTCCAATTCATCTTCACTCAACCCTGAAACTCTTACCTTCTCTATCTCGAAGGCTGGATGTCCAAAGGGCATGTCAGAACCATAGAGAACTCGATCTACACCTACAATTTCAACTGCCTCTTTAATTTTTGCATGCATTGGCATTCCAGAAGTCTCAAGGTATATGTTTTCATGCTTCTTTGCAACTTCAATGGCACCGTTAATATATACTATATGTCCATGACCCATATGACCCAAAATTATCTTTACGTCAGGATAAACGTCTGCTAAATTATCAAAATGCCATGGCAGTGACCATGGTGGATGACCGCAATGAAATAGCACTGGGACATCATATTTCCTCGCTAAATTCATGATAGGATAAACAACATCTTGATCAGGTAGGAATGCATCTAATAATGGATGAAGTTTAATGCCTTTAAAGCCGAAATCTTCAATATACTTTTTCACTTCACTTACAGCTTTCTCACCTTCATAAGGGTTAACCCAAACTAAACCAAATATTCTCCTAGGATACTTCTCCACGGCATCCAACGTAACTTTATTGGGAAGTGAAAAAACAATGCAAGCGCTAATATTGTATTTATTCATTATACTGAGCATACCTTTAACATCTAACTCGACATTGAATAGAGGGAAGGAACCCAAATGTGTATGTGCATCAATCAATACAACCATATACATCACCTAACAACATATTCAATCTTCAAGGCCTTCCGTATACCAGCAATTAAGGGTAAACTAACAATAATATCTATTACACTTAAGGGGAAAAAGGTTACCAGGTCTAGATATGCAACTGGACCAAATAACATGTAGTCATAGAAGAAGTATGCAAAATTCTTCCACACATGACTTAAAGCCATTGAAATAACCTCAGAAAGCCTATGATTAGAAGTGATTTTATCTCGCATATAACCTATAATAAATCCCATGACACCACGAATAAAAATTGTTGCTGGAGCCCATTGAATAAAAGCACTTTGATATAACGGATTCCAAACATCAAATAACATTGCACCAACACCACATGCAAAGGCACCAATCTTAGGGCCGAAAAGAATGCTGGCAACAAAGGATGCAACATCACCCATATGCCAAACACCCAAGGGCTTAGGCATAGGAATAGCAATACAAGTCATAACATAAACCAGGGCAGTGAGCATACTAGTATAAGCAACATATCTAGCACGACTTATACTCAAATTCTCACCCAAGAATCAAGAGGAGAAATAAAATTTAAGTCAATAACAAAACCTTAATATTAAATCTTAACTATCAAAGGACTACATCTAAGCATCTAGATGATTATCATAAATAGATTTAAGGTTAACCTTAAATATATAAAAAATTTCTTTAATATTGATGACAAACATTCATCTTAAATGTACAAGATGCGGCGAAAAATACACTACAGAGAGCATTATGGGAAGATGCATAAAATGCAATGGACCACTCGAAATCATATACAACTATGAACTTATAGCCAATATACTCTCAAGAGAAAAACTTGAAAAAAGAGTGGACGGTGTATGGAAATACATAGAAGTCTTACCATGCAATCCTAAATCAATAATTTCACTAGGTGAAGGAAAAACAGCACTAATTAAATGCGATAAATTAGGAGAAAAGCTAGGCCTAAAAAAACTCTATGTGAAGGATGAAACTAAAAATCCTACAGGCTCATTCATAGACCGTGGAGCCTCAGTACTAGTAACCAAATTAAATGAAAAGGAATTTGAGGGAGTATATGGTTTATTTAAGGGTAATTTAGGAGCTTCTTTGGCAGCATATTCGGCTAAAGCAGGACT
>JANZKD010000187.1 GCA_025061245.1 Candidatus Culexmicrobium profundum | reverse complement strand
TGTGGTTATAACTTCACAAGAAGCGCAAATGTTGGCCTTTAAGAAGGGAGAAGTCGATGTTCTAGGTTGGCCCGGTGTGCCACCTACTCAGGCAGCAGAAATAATGGCTGATCCAAATCTACATGTCATTACAACCGAAACAAATGAATATTATCCTTTAGTCTTCAATTGCAGAAGATATCCGTTTAATATTACTGATTTTAGAAGAGCTATTGCTCACATGATTGACAGACAGAAAATAGTAGACGTCCTATTACTGGGTTATGGTAGAGTTGCATCAAGCTGTATTCCAAAGGCGCAAGGAATATGGTTTAATCCAGATGTCGTAGGATACGAATTTAATTTGACTAAAGCTGCCCAAATTTTAGATAGGCTAGGTTTTATTGATACTGATGGTGATGGTATACGGAATGATCCTAGAACTGGTGAGAATTTACCTGAATTTACAATAATGATCCCCTCATACGACCCTATAAGAATTAGAATGGCTCAGCTAATAGGTGGCTGGGCTCAAGAGGCTGGAGTTATAATTAAGGCAGCCCCAACAGAACACGGAACTATGATTGATAAAATAGTTGGACAACATGATTTTGATATGTGTTGCTGGACTTATGGTTGGTATCCTCCATGGGATGACATTTCTCTCCTGTACCACTCCTCACAAGATGTTCCATGGGGTTGGAATGATCCAGGTTATCATAACGCAAGCTGGGATGAACTTATAGACCAAATGCTAATCACTCCTGATATGGAGGAGTTAAAGAGCCTTATCTGGACTTTTCAAGAATGGCATATGCAGATGATTCCTGATTTTCCATTGTTCGAAAAATTAATGATAGATGCATATAGAGCAGATAAGACTGAAGGATGGCTTTCAATGCCAGGTGAAGGGATAATAAACGCGTGGTCGTACATGAATGTTCACGCTAAGGGTCAAAGATTTGGAGGAATAATAAGGGTACCTGTATTGAAGGAGCCTAAAACTCTTAGCCCATGTAAAATTACTTCTGGTTGGGATACTACTGCCATTGATAGAATCTATGATACACTAGTTAGATTAGACTTGGAGTATAATTATATTCCATGGATAGCGAAGTCTTGGAATATAGAATCATTTGAAAACAATACTATGGTGTTAACGTTTTATTTGAATGATAATGTTACTTGGCATGATGGTGAACCACTAACTTCAGAAGATGTAAAGTTTACAATAGAATATTATAGAGATTACCAGGTACCCACATATGAGCCTTACGTCTCAGCTGTATATAAAGTTGAAACGCCAGATGATTATACAGTCAAAGTCTACCTAAATACTACATCTGTCACCGCGTTATATAATATTGGTGTTACACTGTACATTCTTCCTAAGCATTTATGGGAAAATGTTACTGATCCACTTGAATATGAACCTGAACATCCAATTGGTTCTGGACCATTCAAGTTTGTTGAATGGGTTAAAGGGGAGTATATAAAACTTGTTTACAATGAAAACTTCTTTAGATTGCCGCCGGAACGTAAGCATGTATCCTTTGAATTAAGTGGCTTAAAAATCAACCCTACAAAGGCGTATATTGGAGAACTAGTAGCAATAACAGTGACAGTGAAGAATCCTGGTTTTTCAACTCTAACGCAAACTATTAGCTTAAAAGTTAATGGCGAAGTTGAAGATCAAAAAACTGTGACCTTAAATCCAGGGCAATCCCTAGACTTAACTTTCACTGTATCTAAAAGTGTAGCTGGAAGTTATAATGTTGAAATAGATGGATTAAAGGGTAGTTTCACAGTGGAAGAAAAACCTGCGCCTGCTGCTTTTCCAACAGAGACAGTGATTGGGGCAGTAATCTTAATAATAGTGATTGTTGCATTTGCACTATATTATTTAAAGAGAAAGTAAAGTAAATATACATAAAATCCTCCTTATTTTTTGGGCGTTAGATTTGTCAGAGTTTAGACGGTTCATTCTTCGAAGGACAATATATGCTATTATAACTTTCTTTGTAACTATCACCATAAATTTTTTCATTTTCAGAGTTATGCCTGGAGATCCAGTTTCAATGCTTATTGCTGAACGAGTGCTCAAACCATCTGTTGCAGAAGAAGTTCGAATAAAATTTGGTTTAAATCTTCCTCTCTGGCAACAATACCTGTTGTATATTAAAAATCTTTTAAGCGGGTATTTAGGCTATTCTTTCCATTGGAAAGAGCCGGTTATAAAAGTTATTATGGAGAGACTTCCTAATACTATCATGTTAATGGGAGTTTCAACTGTTTTTTCCTTTTTTATTGGTATTTTTCTAGGTGCTATTTCTGCGTGGAGAAGAGGTACGAAGACGGATGTTACAATAGTTACTGGATCGTTGCTGTTTTATTCTGTGCCTGTGTTTTGGATTGGAATGCTCTTCTTAATGCTTCTCGGATATTATTTAGGGTTGTTTCCAATAGCTGGTACTATTAGTCGTCCTCCTCCACGAGAATTTTTTGCTAGAATATGGGACTTTTTATATCATATGACTCTTCCAGCATTGACTTTAACTTTAATTTCTTTTGGAGATTATACATTGCTTATGAGAAATACTCTTCTTGATGTTTTAACTCAAGATTACATAGTAACTGCTAGAGCTAAGGGGCTTTCAGAGAAGGTGGTTTTATTTAGACATGCCATGAGAAATGCTCTTCTTCCAACAGTAACTGCAGTTGCTATAAGTTTGGGTTTCATAGTTAGTGGAGCTACATTAACTGAAACTGTTTTTTCATGGAATGGAGTTGGAAGATTAATATTTGATGCGATGATGATGCGTGATTATCCTGTTCTGCAAGGTGCTTTCTTATTGATTTCAATATCAGTAATAATTGCAAACTACGTTGCTGATTTGCTTTATGGTTTTTTGGATCCAAGAATTAAATATGCTGGTTTTCAGGGGGGATAAAATGGTCTTTCGTTTTCGTATTAAACAGAAACAGTATATTAAAAGATTGAAGAATTTTTCCAGTATGTATTTTAGGAATAGGCTTGGAGTGGCTGGGTTGTTATTGCTTCTGGTATTTATTTTAGTAGCCATGTTGGCTCCATACATTGCTCCTTTTAATCCACATGATGTGAAGTCAATTGGAGTGAGCCAACCTTTTTCTCCACCTTTCTGGATAAAGTTCTTTGATAAATCAATACCTAGTGATAAAGTTTATGGCTTGTTGGGAACAGATGAGTTAGGTAGAGATATTTTTAGCCAGGTAGTTTATGGAGCTAGAGTTTCATTGATTGTTGGTTTTCTAGCCGCGTTTATTTCAATTTTTGTTGGAACAGTTATTGGCCTCATTTCAGGTTATATTGGTGGTGTTGTTGATGAAATACTTATGAGGATCACTGACATACTACTGATAATTCCAGGTCTACCTTTGATGATTGTTTTGGCTGCAATTTTAGGTTCAAGTTTAATGAATTTAATTACTGTTATAGGCATAACGAGTTGGCCTTCAATAGCTCGAATAATAAGATCTCAAGTATTAACAGTTAAAGAAATGAAATTTATTGAAGCAGCAAGAGCCATTGGATGTGGAGATGGCTATATAATTTTTAAGCACATACTCCCTAACGTTTCACCCTTAATCTATGTTAATGCTGCCCTTAATATAGCGAATGCAATTTTGATTGAAGCCGGATTAAGCTTTTTAGGCTTAGGGGATCCAAACTATATAAGCTGGGGTATGATGCTTTTCTTCGCAGACCAGTATCAAGCATTAATAAAACTAGCATGGTGGTACGTATTTCCTCCAGGTTTATGCATATTACTTGTTGTTTCATCATTTGTTTTTATTGGGCATGCATTGGACGAAATCTTAAATCCAAGATTGAGACTTAGACGATGAATCTAATATTTTATGCTTCTGCTAAATTACATGTCAGATGAATTTAGAAAATCCATTCGAACCAAAATATTTTGCTCCTTTATGCTTTGTACTTGTAAAGGAATCATTACTGCTACTGGAATAGGCATGATATAACGTCCTTACTTCATTATCCTATCTTAAATGATGCTGTGACTTCTTGTGATTTAATTGGCTATTGAGGCTTAAGTGCATCTGAGAATAGTTTTACATATATGTTTATTCTGATGGCATATATTCATATTCACATGTATGATCTTCTTTCATCTTATGGTAAGATTGTTTCCGGTCTAATTGGTAGTGTATTTTAGAATTGTTTTTAATGATATGAAAGAGATGGTTGTTTCAGCTTCATTATGATGTTTACATCCATAATTATTGTGATCTTCATAATATCTCTACTTTTTCTCAGGATTTTTTCTTTTTCCACTTACAATCAAGGTCATTATTAGTGGTCTAGTAAAAGAACATTTTTCTTATGTTTCCTTGGAGAGAACATTAAATAAATCTCTAATCCTGTAGATATCTGACAATTTCTTAATGCTAATATATATTTAGTTTTCTCAGTATTTTTGGTGGGTGATTTGAAGTATCCTGTATCTGATATTGCCAAATATGCACTTGATAATCCTAGCTCCATCAGGGAGATAATGAGTGTGGTAACTGACTATCGTGAACATCCTGAAAAATATCCTAGAAAATTAATTTATCTAGGAGGTGGATGGCCGCAGGATCCACCGCCAAAAGCTTTAATTGAAGCAGCTAGGGAGATTGTTGAGGATGAACTGCTTTTT
>JANZKD010000206.1 GCA_025061245.1 Candidatus Culexmicrobium profundum | reverse complement strand
CTCCCATCAATGGACATAGAGTCATAGCTAATCCTACGGGTCCTGGAGTTCCTGGTGGGAGAAACCATGCAAGTATAGCTCCAAGAAATGCTGATATTGCTCCTAACCATGGTCCAAGAATAATTCCATAAACTGGACCTAGTGCGGCTAGGATTATATCAATTTTTCCACCTGCACCTATAATTGGTACTCCTGGTAGAGCTGACAATGCAACAAAGAGCCCAGCAAAAATTGCTGTTAATGCAAGATTTTTAGTTGATATTTTCAATTTTTCTTCCTCCTTTACAATCTTATTAACTGTATTTTACTACACTAAATTGTAGCTAAGTACGTTGTAGATATAAAAGTTACGGGTCTAAGGTTTAATAAATATTTTTAAATGGTTCCTTAATTTAAGAGTGGAGAGAAAATGAGTTTAACTAGATATCCTATGGAAGGTGATCTCGTAGAAACAACGGACAACTTAGTTTTTGATGTTAAAGGCTTTCTTCATCCACCAGATAAAGTCATAGCTTATGTTAGATTTATACCTGATGTTAATGGAGATCGTCTTAAAGGTGATTTGAGATTTAAGAAAATATACTCGCTGAGTGAGCGTGATTCTTTTATAAAAGCGAATTACCCTATCTACATATATTATGACTCCATTTTTAATAGGGAAGTAGAAGCTGTTCCAATAAATCTAGTAAAGATGCATTATGACCCCATTAGACGTACATTGCAAATGATGAGGGATAGAGAAAGTTTAGATGTTATGGAATCATTAGCTCTTTCATTTGTTGAATATTTAAGCGATATTTCAAATGTACTTGTAAGTAAGATTGGTATTACTGGTTCTCTTTTAGTAGGTCTTCATAAGAAATCTTCAGATGTAGATGTCATTGTTTATGGGAGGAGTAATGGTTATCGAGTTTATAGTGCATTAAGAGAGGTTTTAGATGAATCTAATTTTGTTAAAAAATATGACTTAAATGGCTTGTTAACACTTTACAACTTTAGATTTAAGGATACACGTATATCCTTTAATGATTTTGCTAGAATTGAATTGCGTAAGGTTTTGCAGGGAAAAGTTGGTGGCACTGATTTCTACATTAGATTAGTGAAGGATGTAAATGAGCTGGATGAAAAGTATGGTGATAACATATTTATTCCCATGGGTCGATGTAGAATTAAGGCCAGAGTAATTGACAGTTCAGAGGCTATTTTTACTCCATGTAGATATTTATTGGATGATGTCCACTTTATTAGTGGTGAGTCTGTTCCCAATTTAATTGAGATTTATTCGCTTAGAGGTAGATTTTGTGAATGTGCTTTTAAGGGTGAGTGGATTATTGCTGAAGGTAAGATTGAGCGAGTTATATGTAAGGATGGTTCTTCATATCATAGGCTTTACCTGGGTAATTCAGTTTATGATTTCATGATTCTAAAATGAATCTAGGCAATCTTTATAATACTCAATTATTATTAGTTTTTAGGTGTTAAAATGACTTTCATAATAACAGTGACTGGGAAGGGCGGTACTGGAAAGACTTTAATTGCATCTTTAATTGTTAAGCATTTAACTAGAATGTTTAAAGATTCATCCATTTTAGTTGTTGATGCTGATTCAAACACTAACTTGAATTGTGCTTTGGGGATTTCATTCAAGAAGACGTTGGGTGATTTAAGGGAGGAGTTTATAAATCCTCCAGATTCATCTAGCGGGGCTAAGGATCTATATTTTGAAAGCATGTTGTATGAGGAGGTTCTTGTAGAATCAGAGTATTTTGATTTCATAGCTATGGGTAGACCTGAGGGACCTGGATGTTACTGTTATGTTAATCATCTGTTAAGACATGCATTGGATAGGCTCACTAAAAATTATGACTTTGTAGTCATTGATTGTGAGGCTGGACTTGAGCATTTAAGTCGGAGGACTATGAGGAATATTGATGTAATGTTAATTGTTGTTGATTCAAGTATTAGGAGTATAATTACTGCTGAGAGGATTAGAGAGCTATCAAAGGAGTTGGAACTGTCAGTAGGAAATATTTATGTTGTAATAAATCGTGTGAACAAACATATTCTTCCTCAGCTTTTAGAGGAACTTTTACGAAGAGATTTTAAGATTATTGGCTCAATACCTGAGGATCCGATGGTTATTGATTACGATTTTAAGGGTAAGCCGCTTATTGATCTTCCAGATAATTCATTGGCTGTCAAATCTGTTGGAGATATTCTATCCAGATTATATCCCCTCATTAAGCCTATGATATAATTCGTCAAAAAACGAATTATATGAAGTTTATAGTCGAAATATCTATAACATAACCCTTAAATGTATTATGTTTAAAGGATATCAGAAATAATTTAGCTTAGTGCTGCGTGGGATCATGGGTGAGAAAGGTCCTTTAAAATTTTCATTTAAAAAGCTTAAGTCAACTGACGTATCGCTTGAAGATGTTGAAATTGCTATTGGTAGGCTAGCTATCGAAGAAGAATGGGAACCTATGGGTCCAACTCCAATGCCCAAAATTGAAACTCTACGTGAATGGGATATGAAGCTTCTCAGAAGATATAAGCCGTTTTATATGCCATTTTGTGACTTATGTTGCTTATGTACTTATGGTAAATGCGATCTAACGGCAGGCAAAAGAGGTTCTTGTGGATTAACTCTTGATACTCAACAGGGAAGAATAGTTACAATTGCATGTGCTATTGGCGCTTCAACTCATGCAAGCCATGCAAGGGAATTAGTTGAACAGCTGATTGAACGATATGGAGAAGACTGGCCAATAGATCTGGGTTCTGAAGTTCATGTTGAGATGCCTATCACAAGGCTTGTTGTGGGAATTAAACCTAAAACTCTCGGAGATCTAGCATATGCATTAAATTATGTTGAAGAGCAAATTGTTCAAGTAGTTGCTTCTATTCACACTGGTCAGGAAAGTAGTTATATGGATTTCGAATCTAAAGCTTTACACTTGGGTATGCTCGACCATGTCGCCATGGAGATCGCAGATGCAGCTCAAATAGTTACCTTCAATTTTCCGAAAGGAGATCCGGAAGCTCCACTTGTTGAAATCGGTTTAGGCTGTGTTGATATATCAAAACCAGTAATCCTATGTATTGGACATAATGTCACAAGTTCGATAGATCTCATAGACTTCCTAGAGAAGAGTGGTCTGGGTGCTCCAGGTGAAATGATTGAAGTTGCAGGGCTATGTTGTACGGCTCATGATATGGCAAGATATAGAAAATCCGCAAAGATTGTAGGTCCAATTTCCTATCAGCTTAAATTCATAAGATCCGGGGCTGCAGATGTCATCATTACTGATGAACAATGTATTCATACTTCAATTTTGTATGAAGCTAAAAAAGTTAAAGCCCCTGTGATTTCTGTTTCTAATAAAGCTCTACGTGGACTTGAAGAAGTTTCAGACAAGCCTATTGATGAAATTGTAAATATGCTGGTTTCTGGAAAGGTTCCTGGTGTAGCTATTCTTGACTTAGAAAAGGCAGCAGCTGTTGCTGCTTTAACTGCTCTTAGAATCGCTCCTCTAAGGAAGAAGTTTAAAGTTATACCCGACAAGAAGGAGCTTATTGAAATTGCTTCTAAATGCGTGAAATGTGGTAATTGTAGAAGAAACTGTCCAATAGACTTGCCAATTGATGAAGCTGTTTCACTGGCTAAGAAGGGTGATTTGAGCAAGTTAGTTGAACTTCACTATGTATGTCTTGGTTGTAGTAGATGTGAAAGTGCCTGTCCCAGAGGTATTCCAATATTAAGTTTGATTACTGGAGCAGCTGAACATAAAATTAAGACTGAAAAATACTTAGTAAGAGCTGGAAGGGGTCCAATAAAGGACACTGAAATTAGGGAAGTTGGTTCTTCAATCGTACTAGGTGAAATTCCAGGAATAATTGCTTTTGTCGGATGCGCTAATTACCCAAATGGTGGCAAGGAAGTTGCAATTATGGCTGAAGAATTTTTGAGGAGAAGGTATATTGTTGTTGCTTCTGGTTGCGCTGCTATGAGTATAGCTGAGTATCGAGCAGAGGATGGTACTATTTTATATGAGGAGTACTCTGGAGCATTTGAAGCCGGCGGACTTGTAAATGTGGGATCATGTGTAGCAAATGCACATATTTCTGGCGCCGCAGTTAAAATTGCAAATATATTTGCAAGAAGAAATCTTAGAGCTAACTTTGAAGAAATCGCTGACTATGTTTTAAACAGAGTTGGTGCTTGTGGAATTGCATGGGGTGCTATGTCGCAGAAAGCTGCTTCAATAGCTACAGGTTTCAATAGACTTGGTGTGCCAGTCATTGTTGGTCCTCAGGGAGCTAAATATAGACGTCTATATCTAGGGCGAAAAGAGGATCGTGAAGCCTTTACTGTATATGATGCTAGAACTGGTGAAAGGGTGTGGGTTGGACCTGCACCAGAGCATTTAATCTATGCTGCTGAAACTAAAGAAGAAGCAATGGTAATGGCAGCCAAGCTGTGTATCCGTCCCAATGATACAACTAAGGGTAGGATGATAAAAGTTACACATTACGTTGAATTGTATAAGAAGTTCTATGGTACGCTGCCTAATGATTTGCATATGTTTATTAGAACTGAGGCCGATATACCAATAACCTATAAATTCGAAATTTTAGATTACCTAAAGAAGATTGGATGGAAACCATGGGAGAAACCA
>JANZKD010000113.1 GCA_025061245.1 Candidatus Culexmicrobium profundum | reverse complement strand
AAATTTTAGAGCTATATAAAATGGTTTCAGAGAAAATATACTTCATGTCCATGGACGCAGCAACACTACTAGACGAACTCTCAAAGAAGGCAAAAACAAGAATAAACCAGCTCCAAACACACAAACGTAAACAAGCATACAAGTGAAACTCTGCCAGACCATTTATTTACAACAGTAACAAACACAAATCACTAAGCCGCACCTATGGAAATAAGTTAAAGGCTTCACTTACCCTCTAGACGCAATAACTGAATGCTTTATAACTGTTTAACACATGTTGTTTTGCACAGGTGAAGTAGTGTGTGGAGGGTGTTGCTGACATCATTCTTGACTAGCTTTGTTTCAGGTGGACTTGGAATAGCAATTCCATTAGTCCTATTGGAGAGGAATGTTAGTTTAGCTGAAATTGGAGTTATAATGAGTATTCTTCCACTAGTGTTTCTTTTTGTTAGAATTTTGTTTGCTGCTCTAGCTGATCAAGTTGGCTGGTCTCCACTATTCCTAGTTAATTGGCTGACTTTAACTCTAGCTACAGTTATTTATTTGGTGGCTAGAACGCCAATTGATTTTGCAGTTGGCAAAGTTATGGAGGGTATTTCTGTTTCAGCCTATTGGGCTGTTAGCAGAACTGCCACATATTTGTTATCACCTAGTAGGGAAGCTGGTGAAGCTACTAGGGTTATTGGAGTTGTTACACTCGGCACTGCTATTGGTGGGGCAATTACTGGATTTGCAATGTCGGTGGTTGGAGCTTGGAGCTCATTCATAATACTCATCATTGCATCAATGATGCTTCTATATCCAACTGTGCTTTTGTGGAGTGAGGGTAGAAATAAGACGAAGCTAGATTTATTTGCAGCTTTGAAGGCTTTAGATTTTAGAGGTAAAGATAGAGATTTTTGGTGCGTCTCAGGAATTATGGCAGTCAATAGTTTAGCTAGATACCCATTGACATCGCTTGTACTCCCAATCTTCATGTCTAGAGAGCTAGGCTACAGCTACATGATGATTGGAGGAATATTCATGGCATACAGCATAATCACAGCCCTAACAGTATTCACAACAATGAAAACACCACTCAGCTTAACAAGAGCAATCATTCAAAGCGCAATATACTTGGTTGCATGCATATTATTGCCATCTACATCTGAAACTTTATTGCCAGTTTTCATTGTTTTGCTCGCAGTTGCAGGCGGACTTGGAACCCGCTTCTATGAGTCAATAATAGCAATGGTAAGCAAAGACAGACGAGAAACACTATCAATAGACATAGGCATACTACACATACCCATGAGAATAACAGAATTCACATCACTAATCCTATACAGCCTACTAACAGAAAAATACGGATACCAAACACCCTTTGTTTTATCAGGGGTAGGTTATTTCATTTTTTCAATATTATCATATTTGCAGATTAGAAAACAAAGGTGAATAAAGAAGATATTGGTTTAAAATTCGATAATCAGAACAAAATTATTTTCCAAAGTGAGAATAGGTTAAGAGTTGACATAATATAAAGTGTAGAAAGTACTAGTCAAGTTAACATAGTTTTTCATCAATCATAGAATTTACAATGTAGCATAAAGTTAACATTGGAATGAGTTTGGTTTTTATAATACTAAACATTATTGGAAAAGCCTTTTATGTAAAAAATTTATAGAGAAAATCTATTTAGAATACTCCTTTAGTTTTTCTCTAAGCATTTCATTTTCTTCCTGAAGCCTTTGATTCTCTTTTTTCAATTCTTCAATTTTTCTTTCAAGCTCCTCTATTTTCCGTTTTAATTGTTCTATTTCTTCTCTCATTGAAAAAATTCTCATGTTTCTAATTGCTATTTGTTGTTTATAAACCCAGGGTGGTGCTCCACGCCACTTCATATCCTATCTTTTATTTAAAACTCTTATTTTAATTTCTCTGTTTTTCTCCGATGTCATTGATGTAATAAAAAGCATTTCATAGCTTATTGTAAGCTTTAAATAATTTCGTAAGGCTTTGACAATTTATAATACAATACATTTTTCTATTTTTTTCACACAATTCAATGAAATGTTTCAACGCTTGATCATCTATTACACCAACATAAACTAAGAAAATAATATTAATAGAAGCTATGTTAACGGCCTTAATTAAATTCACAGCAATATCCTTTAATTTTACCCTCTTATAGCTTCTTCCCTTTATTATAAAGGCAGCATTTCTTAAGTCATGTTCATTGTTTATTAATATATTTAATGAGAGTATATCAGCAAGCTCCGTAGGACCATGAGGAGTTGCTTCGCTTTCAGATAATATTTCTCTAATTAATCTCTCAATGGTATTCTCATCCATTAAAGATACTCTAAGCATCTCTTCTTCAGTTACACTTCTAATTTGCCTAACTTTTCTGAAAGAAAAGATTTCTTCCATCTTTATTTTGCCAAAATACTCTCGCGGAGTAATAAAAACACCAAAGACAGGATCATAAATAGATTGTACATGAGAAGTTTCAATTTGTTCAAAAGGCCATAAAATTCTTTCATTTCCACGCCTATCCCGGAATTTGAGGAAAAAGAAATTGTCGTTATATAGTCTGTCATTGATCTTTACGTTTTTAACTTCGAAATACACTGGAATGCCAAAGCTAATTAGAGTTTTAAATATTATATCGTAATACTTAGGGATATTATCAATGCTGTTTATGAGAATGTTGAACTTTTTAATATAAGCTATGAACTCTGTAGCTTTTCTATCAATTAGAGACTTAACAATATAATATCTTACGTTGTAATCAGGTGTTTTTCTTAAAGCTTCATATAGTAATATGAAGCTTTCACATGAACCTCTACTTTTTTCTATTAAATTGTAAGCAAACAGTATTTCACAAATTTTTATTATATTCCTCAAAAGGGTCTCATTAAGAGCATTTATTCTTTCATCTAAGTTTAGTATCAATTTATCTTCAAAAGGATAAATTAATAAAATATTTGGGTCCCTCATAAATTTCAGAGATGACATCTTTTCGAGAAGGTTAAGTTTGCCCCTATCACAATCAATTATCTTCACTCTTCTTATTATGATATCAAGAGCCAGAAGACTTCCTAGTATAGATTCTTTACCTAAATCGACAACGTCGTCAAAAGATAGATTATTCAATATAATTGAAGATAAATAATCAAGGATATCTACTTTGAAACACTTTGAACTGAAAATGAAAGGAGGAGATAATTTATCAAAAAGCATACGCACCAAGCGTGTATTTCTAGAAGTAATGACCTTTTTTATAACCTTTTTAGCATAGGTTATATCAGCTAAATCTATAGAAGAAACAATTTCAATTAAAATATCAGGTGGAAGTTGCTCTTCACTTCCTCTTAACATAATACTCCTCCAAGGTAGTTTGTACAGGCTTACTGACTCTTTGTTTGGTTATTTCCTCATAAAATTGTACACCTAATCTATAAATTTCTTCATCATCTTCACCAACCAAGGATTGTGGAATATAAAAAGTAATTCTGCCATCTAATGTTATTTTAACTGATATGTTAAAACCAGGTATTATGTTTATTTTTCCTTTTATTTCCTTAATTAATATACCTGATTCCCTTATTACATCGATG
The DNA here is from genome assembly GCA_025061245.1 of Candidatus Culexmicrobium profundum. GTDB lineage: Archaea > Thermoproteota > Methanomethylicia > Culexarchaeales > Culexmicrobiaceae > Culexmicrobium_A > Culexmicrobium_A profundum. The sequence continues at coordinate 1,101 of JANZKD010000113.1, read as the reverse complement.
ACAAAAGGAGAAGCAGTAATTCTAATACCAATAAGTTTAGCATGTACATAGTACACTATGAGCTCTGTGTTTCTTCCTTTTACCTTAGCTTTAATCTTTTTGAGAAATTTTTCACTTTGACCGGGATCAATAGCTAGATAATTTACGTTAGTACCGAGATTATTAAGGAAAGTGTACATATCATTTCTTTCAAATCTAGGAAGTCTAACTCTAAAACCGGTACCTAAAGCTTCTTTAATAGCATAATTTGCAAAAGTGAGAGCACGTTGTTGCATAATTGGGCCGCCGCCAAAGAGCTTGACTATTACAGTTTTAGGTTTAGCTTCAATAAAAACTTTAACTCGATAAGAACTGGGAATAACTCGTATTCTATCAGTATGAAGACGTAAATCATTTTGCTCGTAACAAATTTTTAAGGGAACTTCCTTTGCATAATAACAGGAAATAATATTATCATTAGTTGAGAAATCTAAAAATCCTTCCTTAAAAATAGAGCCATACCTAAAATTAAAAGCATACTTACTTGAAAGCAAATTATAAACTTGTTTTATGAAAATGTTTAAATCATCAATTTCTTTGTCACACTCTACTTTAGATATAAGAACTGCCAAAGGTATGACGTTTGGCTTTGAAGGAAATTTAATTCGCAAATTATCAAGACTGAAAGAATGATCATCTAACATTCGACTACACCTTTCATTATCATTATTATTAATTGGAGAAATATATCGATTATTTTAAATTAAAATATAATTTGAAAAATAAATAAGATTTTTAAACAGAAAGTTGGAGCATTAAGAAGCAATAATATTTCATATGAATGAAAATATAAAGTAAAATTTAGAATTCAAAGTAGTGATATCGATCAGTTAACAAGAAGTAACAATCAACATTAATGGTAGGACTAAGCTAATAGATCGAAGCACAGGTCAAAACTTAACATTTGAACATGGGGGAGGCTAAATATATTTTTAGAAAAAACGAAAGGTATTTGAGTTTCATAAGTCATTAATTTTTGATAATTAAGAAATGTTAAAAACTGTTTTATAGTATATGATTTTGTTTTAAGAGGTTCATTAGGATTTTTCTTTCTATTTGTTC
>JANZKD010000114.1 GCA_025061245.1 Candidatus Culexmicrobium profundum | reverse complement strand
CTTGTTTAAATTTCAGTGGTTTTTTCTTTAGAGTGTTTCTGAATGTTTCTATGTCTCTTATCCTTATTTTCTTAGCTTCTTTAAGTTCCGGTTTTCTATCCTCTTCTATTAGGATGTATCCTTTATAACTCAATGTAAATTTCCATTTCTGAATGAATTTTGAAGCATATCTCTCCAGTCCCTTTATATAATCCTTTCCAAATTTACTTTCTTCATTTTCGATGTTATTTATGGGATATGATGAGTAGAGTATTAGATAGCCTATATCGACTAGGATCTTTCTTAGTAGTATAAATGCAGCTAAGCAGTAGCCACTTTCTATGACATTTAATATTTGTTGTATAAGTGTCTTTATGTCCATGACTGTTTCATTTAAGTAAATGTGTATGGAAAGGTCATAATGGTTTATTGGGTGATTCTTGTGATATTGTTTCTCAACTTTTCTTACCAATTTGAATATATGCTCTAATTCTCGCTTTAGCTTCTCAAAGTTTTCATCGAAGAATAAGTTGAATATTTTTGGTATGCGAGTAACCTTTTCTTGAAGTTTTTCATAGCTTATTGTTAGAATGTGAACTTTATTGTATATGCTTAAAAGAGAATCGTCGTGTGTTAGCTTGTTGATGAAGTCTTTTAATTTCTCTTTCCATATTTTTCTATAGTATTCTTTTACGTCAATTGTGATTACTGGCTTTTTATAATGTAGAGCATATTTTAGGCTCCATTTTATACCTATCTTTTTTAGGATGTATGTTAATTTTCCGAGACGTGTTTTTATATCCTCTTTTTCTCGATTTATCTCCTTGACGATAGTTTTAATTTTGTTTTTTCTTTTCTTAACTTCATCTGGTGTGTTGATTAATTCTAGGGGTTTTATGTCAGCTTTCTTCATTTTCTCTTCGCATGTGCCATGTATATCAATGAGAATAATGTCTACAAATCGTGGAAAGTCAACATATAATCTTCTAGTTCCAAACTTTATTATGAATTTTCTGGGAGATACTAATTGTAGTGATGTTAATTCAAATAGATCTTCGGGATTCTTTCTCTCTAATATGTTCTGTAATACACTTTTTTCATGACTGCTCATTTTCATAATCTCCCGCTCCATATTAAGGTAATCTTTTTCTTTAAATAATAGTTAATACGTTGAAAAACAAACATTTTATATATTATTTCATACCTTTATTACGTGATTTATATGGTGGTATTGAATATTCCCTATATAGCTGGTTTACTCTTGCTTGATGTTGGTAGTTCAATTAGTATTGTTGATGATGCATCTTATGCGAGTTCTTGTGGGGTTTTTACGTTAGAAGAGTTTATTGATGGGCCGGTTAGGGATTTTCTTAATAATGTTTCTCTGAGTAATACTGGTCAAATGTTTTTAGGTGATTTTGATGTTGGACCTAATATTGTTAATTTGTATTCTCAGATGCTTGCTGATAGATGGATTTTATATGCAGGGGAGCATATGATTAATTATGCTTTATATAATCGCCCCTCCCTCCAGTATTCTCGACAAACAGCCCTCAGCCTTCCACAACCATATCGTGATCAAGTTTTAGAGTATAAGTGGTTTTCAGGTGATGTATCTGGAGTTGTTGGTGAAGCTCTTCACCTATTCTTCCTTGAAAATGAAATTGGTATAAGTTCTCGAGATGTAGTTCACTTAAGACCTGCTAAATTTAAACTGGAGAATCGATGGATAACATGTGACTTTTCTATTTATCCTTCGAGGCAACTTAATACTCCCTTAGCAAATCACTTTCAGCTTCGCATATCTAATTTTATTTTAAGTGAAGCTAAAGGTCTTGTAAAGTCAAATGATCTTTGGAAGAGAGCTAGAAAGGCGGTGGAGCAGATTGTTGATTCTCTATCAGTTAGTTTTATTGTTTCTCGGTTACGTAGGCTTCCTTCCCGAACATTGGTGGGAGTTGTTACATTGGCTATTAGAGACTTTGCATCTAAATCATATAGACTTGTAGCTTTATTGATGATCAGGTGATTTTATGAGCCTACCTAGTGAGGAAATTTTAAGGATTTTTACTAAATCCCTGCATGATGCTTACATTTTAATGTGGCTGGGTAAATATGAAGATGCATATGATATTATTAGAGGTATTGAAGAAAGATTTTCTAATATATTTAAGCTTGTAAAAGAGTTGAAGGATATAATAAAGCATATTTCAATTGAGAATAAAAATAAACTTTTAATGGAGTTTTTAGAGAGGGGTGAGTTTCCTTCCAGGTTTATGTTTAATAAAGAACTTAGACGACGTTTCTTAAAGGATTTAGAGGTTACTCTTTCTTCGTTAGGTGATTATAGATATAGATTTGCAGTTTCTCTTCTTCCTCTAGTATCTTCCATTCAATATTTGGAGAGAAGGTTGAAGACATTTGAAGATTTATTAGTTAAGGAGGTTTATGAAACTGATAACTATGTTTTTAGTATACGGTTAGTGTCGCATGATAACTATGAAGTTAGAATTGCCTGGACAGTTACTCCTAGAGAAGAATTAAATGAAAGTTCTTTGAGAAGTTCGATCGAATCCTTGTCTATTAAAGCTGAATTGATAGACCTTATTTTGTTAGAGTCGTCTAAGACATCAAGATCTTATAAAATTACATTTCGTTTTCAAGGTGCTTTAATGGTATGTATTTTTACGTGGAATCAGGAGATTGGTTTTATGCAAGTTAGTGTGTATGAAGAAGGTAAAATTAGTTCCGTGGAGAAGATCTCTCCTATAATAGAACAAGGTATTAAAGCTATTTTAGAAAGTTTGTATATTTGATAAGTTTTCTGTTAATTGATTTTGATTAATTTGCGGCTAATGATTCATTAATCTTCATGTAAACATTTGTATCAGGGAGGATGATTTAATTGAGTTATCAAGATGTCCTTGAAAGACTTGGTAAACTCTATGAGTTTAGGGATCTTGTTGTTTCTGGTAGGAGGAGGGGTTATCTTGAGCGTGATGAAGTGTTTCGATTAGTATCATTGCTGAGAGAGTTGGTGAATGATATTAGTGGTGCTGAGGCTAGGTTGACTCTGAATCTCCTAGATGTTGTTGAGGAGCTTGCAAGTGATCCTGGGCCTTTTGTTAAGCAGATTGCTTCAGAGAGGTTTGGTAGAGATGATGTTCTGCCTATGCCTGAGATTCTTGCTGAATCTCTTCCTGAGCTTCCTATACTAAATATTGTAAGGGAGTCTATTGGTAGAGGTTTTATTGGTAGGATGCTTCTAGAGCGAATGGCTCATAGATTAAGTGTAAGTCCTAAAGTTCTTAAAGTGATGCTTAATGTGAGATTGAAGGATTTTGCTCATGAGCTTGGCTATTTATTTGAGTCCCTCCTATATGTAGCTGATAATTATGCAAAGACCTTGGAGAGGTATGTAACTAGTCATGGAGTTGGCGAGTTGAGGCTCACCAGTGAAACTCTAAGTGTTTTTGCAGAGGTTGTTGCTAGAGCATGGCTATCTATAGTACTGAAGGGTCCTTGGATAAAGGCAGAACCACTACCACTACAAAGAAGTGCCCGATGTGAATTTGATGCAGTATCTATAGAGAGAGTTGAGGATCGTGTAGAAATCTACGTTGCAGAGATAGAGGTTAAATGTTGCAATTTCCTCAAGCTTGAAGGAAAAGGAACTAATTTTACACGCATCGAAAAGAAAATGCACAGACTTAAGAAACTACTGAATAAAATAGAAAATGTTTACAATTTTTATGGAGCTAGAAAAGCGTGTTTAGCAAAACTGGTATTAATATGCTTTGACGATTCAGTTTCAGTCCTAAGAGAAAGAATCTTATCTAAGGCTAGAACAATACTCGAAAACCTATGTGATGGTAGCCCCAATGTGCGTTTATGTCCATCATTCAGTCTAAAGTTCTATACAGGTAGTGACATGCTTCAATGCCTTGGATGTAGTCAGCCAGAAAACAGGTTAAGACAAGCTATAGAGTACATAAGGAGTATGATTGCATAATCATTACTTTTCAGATCAAGATAATTGAGTAGGGAAGTGAACTAGGACGACCAAATGTACAACATGTAACATATCATTGAGGGGCTTATGTGACCAAGTTTTCAGCTTATTTACTTGGTTAGTATTTGTGTTTTTGCTTTTTCTATTAGTTCTTTGGTTATGTATAGGCTTGTTTCTGGTAGTTTTTCTATGATTTCTATTGCTTTTCTTTTGGTTATGACTTTGTTTTCTTCTAGTATTTTTATTAGGCCTAGTATTCCTTTTACGTTTATTTTTAGTTGTTTGCATTTTCTTCTTGCTTGTTTGTCGTCTGTTATTGCTATTATTTTTGTTTTGTCTGTTTTTGAGGTTAGTGTTAGTGCTGTTATTATTACTTCTTTTTCTCCTTCTCCTAGTCCTTCTAGGTATGATTTTATGTGGGGTGGTAGGGTGTTATTTTTAATTTGTATTGTTTTTGCTTTGATTGGAATATTGTTTTCTACTTCCATTTTTACTGCATTTGGAATGTATATTTCTGCTATTTCCTTTGCTTTGTTGATTAGGTTGATTTGTTTGAGTTCGTTTAGGGTTATTATTGTTGATGAGTTTATGATGAAAACATATTTTCTATTATTTTGTGACTGCAAGGTCGTCAGCCTCTGCAATATAGATTCTCACACCTTTTCTTTTGGCGTATTTTATGAATTCTCTTAGCGGCATTCCTGCAATTTTTGCTGCTAGTGTGGTTGATATTACGCCTTTTTTGAGCATTTTTAGGGCTATAATTTTTCTTTTTCGTA
>JANZKD010000190.1 GCA_025061245.1 Candidatus Culexmicrobium profundum | reverse complement strand
AATTATTTCTCCGATCGAATTCCTTATAACAATTGTATGGGAGCCAAAAGGAACTATTGGGCCTTTTAATGGTATAATGGCAGTAGCTATTCCAGTTGAATTTGTAGATAAAGAAATAATATTCTTGTAATATGGACTTACAATTTCCTTCGGAAATTCAATTACTATTTGCCTGTTAGGTTCATACTTTACAATTGCCCCCACAGCTTCAAATGGGAGAAATCTGTTTTCAGAAAACCACTTTTTACTTATCCAATTAACGTAGAAGAAATCTATCTTAGCAGGATAGTTAATTACAGTTAATCCAATCCAGTCAGATTTTATATCATTTGCACTATACCCTACTATTGTAAAATTATAATATCCCTCTCTACTTGCTTCATTTGATGTTATTGTTAAATTAATTGTAGATGACTGCCCTCTACACAAATAGACGGGATTCACATCAAAACTAGCATTGAAATCACTTGGAAGCGTTATATTGAGGTAAATAAATCCTTCAAAGTTATTGAGACTTGAAAGAATAACGGAGTAAGAGGCTGAATCACCAGCAAAAATAGTTTGATTTTTTGGAAGCACATCTATTTTAAAGGACGGTTGAGGTAGAGGATTTACATGTAATGAGAAAGTATTGCTCTCAACTTGCATGGTTGAATCGCTTCCAATAACTTTGAAAAAATAAGTAGCAGAAGTTATGGATAATGGAACATAAACTGAAAGCTTCACCACCTCTACAGGATCATTTATTCTAACAGGATTCACTGAAAAAGCATAGGGGATATCTATCTCAGGTGAAGTGAGATTCAAATATACGTTACCTGAATATCCATTTAATGGGATTATAGTCACATTGAAAATAGCTGAACCTCCTTGGAGAACACTTTGATTGATTGGAGATACTTGAATTTCAAATGAAGGTCTATTATAGGCATGTACGTTTAATTTAATTGACCTCTGCTGTCCATCTTCTCCAATCCCAACAATTTTTATCGTGGTTGAACCTGTATCAGTTGCTTTAAGAACTAAAATGACATCAAATGGAGGAATATTAGAATTGGAACCAATAAATCGAATGTTTAGCCATGAAGGAGCATTTTTAACTATAACCTTCACATTCCTATCATAACCATTAACATCATAAACATGTACTCTAAGAGCGCGGGAGCCGCCTTTTGGGATTTTAATGCTTGAGGTAAAGGTGTAAATGGAGAAAGTTGGTATCAGAACTGAAAATGAAGTTTGAGAAGCAAGATAAGAATTGTCGCCATTAAATTTAACGGTGAAAGTTCTAGTTCCCGGAGTTGTTGAGGTAGGTATATGGTATGAGAAGACAAAGGACCCGTCGCTCATAGTATAAGTAGATTTAACGTATTCTCCATCGAAGTAGAGATTTACTTTCCTATTAGCTAGAGGAATACCATTACTTGAAGTAAGCTTTCCAGTAATCGTAACAGCATCATCTAAATACAACTTATTTTTTGACGGCTTTGCAGTTAAAACAGTCTCTTCTAAATAATATATCTTAACACTAAGCTTAGCCCCAAAACTACCCATATAAAAATCTGAGTTTGCAAAGGAATAATCTTCAATTGCTCCATATGCTTCAGCAGAGGTAATAAGTGAAGCAATGATTGTTATTCTCTCTCCCTTAGAAACCTTCTTCTGAAGATTGAAAGATTTCACTTTATTTATCAAATTATAATGGTAATTCTTAGTTCCACTACCATACTGTTCAAGCCTTTTATATTCAAGAGTAAAAGGTTGACCATCAAACTTTAAGAAAAAGTGAACCTTAGAAGCACCACCATATACATTTGAGCTAGTTGAAACCTGGACTACCATGTATCCTTTAAGGGAGTAGGTTACTTCAATTCCTATTATCTTTCCATTAAAACTCACAGTCCATGTCTTAATTATTGACAAAACAACTTGACTTGAGCTTCTAAGCTCACCAAAACTCTTCACTGCCTTAGCCAACGAATCAATTTTCCCAGAACTTAAAGAGAAATCATATTCATAGTACGCTTGACCATATGAATTAACTGAAATCGACTTATCATTAAAAGGTGGAACTAAACTCTTTGAGAGAATTTCAGCTGAAAGAGTGTTATAGGAGAAAGTGGAAATACTACAATATAATGAGTAAAGAAAAAGCATGCCAATAATGAATAATAATTTAAGTCTACATTTCACCATAACCACCCCATACTCTTAATGCCAAAAACAGTGATGATCACACATATTATGGAATGCTTAAATCCACCAACAATACTTCCAGTCGCAATCTTCCCTACAATCAATCCGATTAAACAAGAGACAATAATAATCGTCATAAAGCTTGTAGAAAGCAGTTCATTTAAAACACTTCTCGAAATAAACTGCATTGGAAGATTAAGTGAATTGGGCAAGTTGGGGGAGACATAGAAACTGGGAATAAAACTGTATCTTATAAGCTGTGTAAAGACAAATAACAGGATTATAGATGCTACATAACCAATTATATAGTAGATTTTAAGTTCTTTTGAAATTCTATGCTTAACCTCAATATAATCCTCTGAAAACTTAGCCAAAATACTAAATGTCTCAGGAGAACCCCCACCAGTAACAATAGCTTCCTTAAATAGCCAGAAAATCGCCTTTGCATACCATGACTTAATGTCATTTATAATTAAATCAACAGCCTTCTCAATTGGAGTTAAAGAATTACTCAACATTGAATTTAATCGCTTAACAATTTTATCAAGAATTGCACCATACGATCTCGTAGATGCTTCCTTCAAGGCTCTCTCAATACTAAGCCCCACTCTCCTAGCCTCTGCAATATCCCTGAGGAAGAGGGGAAGAGATCTTTCAATATCATAGCGTTTCCTCGCGTCAATCTCATAGAGTATAGCTGAAGGTAAAAGTGAAACTATAATAGAGAGGGAAAGAATCAAATACCATTCTACAGTGGGCATAAGGTTGAAAAAGAAAATTAAAAAGTCGACAACTAATGTAAAAAGCATAATTTTAGCAGTCAACTTTATATATCTATCATATTTCTGAGGGAATTTAAATTGCTCAGAATCAATTATAGCAAACAAACCAAAGCCGCATAAGGGAGCTATAATAAAACCATAAGCCTTCATGAAGAAGATTCCCTGCTCTATCGCCATAAGAAAAATTATGCTGAAAAAGCCTATTGGAATAAACACAAACAAGGCAATCATGAGATCGCCATATAACCTTACACTCTCAGAGTAATCCTTTAATAATAAACGCATCCACTCAATCATCTTAAAACTATAATCCACAAGGTAACCTATCGCATCACCACCAGTCTTAATAATGCGGAGATAACTTGACAGGTAATCTCTAAACTCTCGTGAAGGATTATATTTCACAGAATTCTCCAGGGCAGATATAGGCTCCTTTGAAAAAATAACCTTCTCCCTAACTATAATTTCACCCTCTCTTCTAGAAGCTTTAAAGATATTCTGCTTTGATAGACGCTCAAAGGCCTTATAGGGAGAAATGCCAACTGCACCCATCATACCTAAATAAGTTGCTAGAAATGGAAACTCAGCAGTTAAACTTACACTACGTAAATGAGCTTTGATACGCGGATACGAAAAGAAAAGGAAAATGAAGAAGAAAATTGGAGAAAATGAAAATGGAATGAAAAAAAGATTGAAATTCATAAGAACCATGAAGAAAAATAAACCAATTGAAATAGGGATGGAGAAAAATAGAAGGTAGAAAAAGAAAACTGAACAGTAACCTACAGGGCTGATTTGAATATTTGCAAATTGAAGGATCCCCCATAAATTTAGTTTTTGAGACAATTTTTCACTTAAATTACCAAAGTATCTATATGCTAAATTCACTGGAATACCCCAAAACTTCTTAACTGACATTAAAGTAACCTCCTAAAGACTTGAGGAGACTTTTTCAAGTAAAAAAGCCGTAAATATTGAACAACATCATCATACTCCCTAACATTCCTCTTATTCAACTCTTCAAAGAAAGCTATCCTGCGAGATAGCTCATCCCTAATTAGATATTCATTCCAACCCAACTCTGAACAAAGCTGTCTTAACAAAATACTATTCGAAATCAGCAAATCTAAACTCTTAGGCTTAAAATCATCATTTATAGGCACCCATGAAAAAACTAAATTATACTTTCCATAATCTTCAATCTCATATACTTTAACAACCCGCCTAAAAATACCATTTGAAAGCTCAACTCTACGAATAATTATTGCACAATTCATTAATGAAATGTAGCTTGGAGAAACATTCATTGGAGGAGAAGTTAATCGCTTTATTGCTGATTCCAATGAATCAGCATGAATAGTACACATGCAACCATGTCCAGTAGCTGCAGCTTGAAATAACACATAAGCCTCTTCCCCACGAATCTCACCAACCACAATATAGTCAGGTCTTTTTCTCATCGCTATTTTAACCAGATCAAACAGAGTAATCTCACCAATCTTACTACCAAACGCATAACTATGCCTAGCCATTAAGGGTTCCCAACCCTTAACAGGAATTCTAAGTTCAGGCACATCCTCAATGGTATCAACAGTCCAATCAGGTTTAAACAGGGCTCCAAGAGCAGAAAGCAGAGTTGTCTTCCCAGTAGCAGTCCCGCCAATTATGAAAATACTCTTTTTATTCTCAATTAATAACCAAAAGTATGCAGCCATTAAAGCACTAATTGTCTTAAAATCATAAATTAAATGCATGACAGTAAATGGCTTCTCTCTAAACTTACGAATACAAATATTGGTTGACCGCTGACTAACCTCTCTACCATAACATATAGAAACTCTATGCTTCTCTGGCAAAATGGCATCAACAATTGGAAAGGCAATTGAAACATGCTTACCTGCCATATGGGC
>JANZKD010000231.1 GCA_025061245.1 Candidatus Culexmicrobium profundum | reverse complement strand
GTGAAAAAACAGGTAAAAATCAAGTTAAAATTGAAACTAGAGCAGGAGTTAAACTAATTGAAAAAATTGGAGAAGAATTCAAAGTTAACATGGGACAGCTTCTGAAAAATTATGGAGAATTAAAGGAATTTGTAAAAATGAACTTTAAAGAAGATGAAGAATTAATAGATAAGCAGATTAAATTTCCATTAATCGGTGAAATAAAAGTTTCAATAGTAAGTACAGGGGAACCACACATCATAATATTTGTTGAAGACGTTGAAAAAGAGGATATTGAAAAATATGCAAAAGCAATAGCAAGAAACAGGCAAATATTTCCTAAGGGAATCACCGTAAACTTAGTACAAATATTAAATGAAAAGCACTTAAAAATAAGAACCTATGAAAGAGGCGTTTGGGGAGAAACACTTGCATGCGGAACTGGAGCAACTGCATCAGCAGCAGTAGCATACCTCCTAAACAAGGCAAAAGAAAAAGAAGTACATATAGAGGCTAGGGGAGGAAAACTCAAAATAATAATTGACAAAAATCTCTACATGATAGGACCAGCACAAAAAGTGTATAATGGAGAGATAACACTAAACATATAAGAAGAAGTAGAATTAAACAAATCAACAATACACTTCAGAGTAAAATCATTGCTCTTCTAGCAATATTAAAGTTTAAAGAATATCTTTCAAAATTTGTTCCTTTATTCTTAAAACTTCATTAGCCAGTCTCTCTTCAAATTCATTTACCTTGCCAAAGAATTTCTCAACAGAGCTTTCCAAAGCTTTTCTAACAGTTAAGCAAGGATCCACATGAATTTCTAAATTTACTCCAAACAAATCATCATCAAAATATTTTTCTCCTATCTTGAAACCTAGATTTCTTGCAATAATAGAAATCGCCTCAATGTAATCTTCAACAGGTAGAAAACCTCTATAATACTTAGGATATTCTTGAAATTCAATAAAAACTATTCCATCAGAGTACACTTCAACATCATGTCCATAGGTAAGTATAACCGGTTTTCCATGTTCATTTAGCTCACATGGCTTCACTACAACATTTTCAGGTATATCCTTAACTTTAAAAGTGTCAAGTTCATTTAGAGGAATATACACATCACACAGTTCGTCATCAATAAATTCGTAAGGATAAAAAACATTGTTAATATAAACACCATCCTTTAGCTAGCATACGGGCAAGATTACCCCATAAGACATAGTGTAGAAATGCTATATAAGACCACTATGAATCAAATGAAATCTATACATAAAACAGTTATAAATTGAAAGCCATCTTAGTAGTTGATGGTGGAAATATGGTTTATGACATAATTATAAGAAATGGGCGAATTATTGACGGATGTGGAAATCCATGGTATAAAGCAGACATAGCAATTAAAGATGGAAAGATAATTAAAATTGGCAAAGTATCTCCTTCAGAAGCTGATGAAGTTATTGATGCTACTGGCTTAATTGTATGCCCAGGCTTTATTGACATGCATAGTCACTCAGATTTCTTCCTTCTAATAAACCCTAAAGCTGAAAGTAAAATTAGACAGGGAGTAACAACTGAAGTTATTGGAAATTGCGGATCAAGCTTATCACCAATACTTCCAGACAAAGTGGAAATATTCAAGAAGAGGTCAGGAGTACTAGCTGAAGAAGTGACATGGGATTGGTCATCATATAAAGAATATACTGAAAAACTTGAAAGACAAGGCATTGCATTAAATGTTGCCCCATTAATTGGTCATGGAACATTAAGAGTAAATATTATGGAATTTGAAAATAGGCCGCCAACTAAAGATGAACTAGATGAAATGAAGGCACTTTTAGAAGAATCATTGAAGAATGGAGCCTTTGGTCTTTCAACAGGATTAATATACACTCCAGGAGCCTATGCAAAAACAGAAGAAATAATCGAGTTAGCCAAAGTTGCATCAAAATACAATGGAATATATGCAAGTCACATTAGAAGTGAAAGTACATGGCTATTAGAAGCAATAGAAGAAGCCATTAGAATAGGTAAAGAAGCAAATATACCAGTCGAAATTTCACACATGAAAGCTGCAGGGAAAAAGAATTGGGGAAAAGTTAAAGACGCATTAAAACTAATCGAAAAAGCTCGAAGTGGAGGAATTGAGATTACATGCGACTTCTATCCCTACACAGCTGGAAGTACAGGACTAGCTGCATGTCTACCACCATGGGCACATGAAGGAGGAGTTGAAGAGATGCTTAAAAGACTACAAGACCCAGCAATGAGAAACAAAATGAGAGAACACATCGAAAAGGGGCTGCCTGGATGGGAAAATCTAGCTGGAACTGCAGGATGGGACAACATTGTAATAGCATACTGCGAGAAAAATAAAGAGTATGAAGGATTAAGCATCTCCCAAATTGCAGAGAAAAGAGGAGTAGATCCATTCGATGCAGCCTTCAACCTACTAATTGAGGAGGAAGGAATAGTTTGGATAATCTTGCATATGATGAATGAAGACGATATGAAATATGTAATGCGCCACCCAGTTTCAATGGTTGGAACAGATGGATCAAGCTACGCCCCGTATGGAGTATTAGCAAGAGGAAAACCACATCCAAGAAACTACGGCACATTCCCAAGAATACTTGGAAGATACGTTAGAGAACAAAATGTATTAACTCTACAAGAAGCAATCAGGAAAATGACATCACTACCAGCACAAAAACTAGGCTTAAAAGACAGAGGATTAATACGAGAAGGATACTGGGCAGACATAGTAATATTTGATCCCAAGACAATAGTCGACAAGGCAACATTCAAGAATCCACACCAATATCCCAAGGGAATAGAATATGTGATAGTGAACGGAGAAATAACAATTAAGAAAGGAGAACATACTGGAAAGTTAGCTGGAAAAGTGTTACGAAGGCTCTAAAATAAGCTAACAACAAAATCGATATAAAATAATTTATTTAGGATAAAATTTAAGTTTACTAATCGATAAATCATATAACCTTAGAAATCAACTATTTAGAAGATAGGTGAAACAAATGAGAAACGAGGAAGAATTCGGCCTAGAAGAAGTACTGAAACAATTGAAGAAGGAAATATCACAAGCAATGGCCCTACCAGGAAAACCCGAGATAACAATTAAAAAATGCATCCTAGAACTATCAACAGTAGCAACCAAAACAGCTGAAGGAAAAATCAAATTAAAAATCTTGCCAATAAAGGTAGGTGGAGGAGCAGAACTCTCTGAAGAAATGATTCAAAAAGTAATATTAACAATGATACCCACACCACCCAGAAGAAAGATTGCAAGGAGAAAAATTCCGGAATTTGGAATAGTAAGAGTAGTCAAGGAAGTTAGAAATGTAATAAAAATTATTGAAAGAACACCTCCACCCTTTAGATTAGAAGATTTTAAAGTAGAAGTAAAATTTGGGATAACACGTAAAGGAGGAGTAGGCAAGGGAATAAGCATATGGGTAATAGAAGCAGGGGCAGAAGCAGAATATAGTAAAGGAAGCATACATAAGCTCACCATACATTTCGGTTTAATCCAACCGTAATTTACCTTTATTTCACTACGGTAAATTATCCGTCTTCCATTTATTGTAAAAACGAGAAGCTAGAAAAATTGAGATAATTAAGGTATTTATTCACGTTCTTTCAATACGATATCATACAACAAGTCTCTTTCAGTAATTATTCCCACAAGTTTATCATCTTCAATTACAGGTAATGCTCCAATACCATTTTCCATCATAATTTTAGCTACTTCTCCAATTTCTACATCAGATTTTACTGTAATAACAGGAGAAGACATTATTTCTGAGAGGGGAGTTTTAATTAAATCGTAGACGCTTCCCCGAGCAGAATATTTCAGTGCTATTTTGGGTTGAAACAATTTTACAATGTCGGTTGTAACAACAATTCCAATAATTTTCTCTTCATCTAGAACGGGAAGACGCCTAAATCCTAGGCTAATCATTGTTTGTGCAGCATCTTTAACAATAGTGGCTGGGGAAGCAGTTATAACGTCTCTACTCATTATTTCTTCAACTTTTCTACCAGTAATCTTGTCAGCTAAATGGTGTAGAATATCTCTTTCAGTTATTATTCCATACACTCTATTTTCTTCATCAACAATGGGTACTGAACCAATATAGTTTATAATCATTTTCTCTAAAACATCTACAAATGATTCATCAAGCGATGCTTTAATTACATCTCTCTTCATAATAGACTCTAAGGGTTCATCTAGAGCTGAAAATAAGTCGCCTTCATGCCTATCCATGATTATCTTGAAATAGTCTCCCCCACCAAAATAATTAACTAAGTCGGTGGCTGTAACAATTCCCATTAATCGCTTATCAGGCATTGTTATTGGAATTCTTCGAAAATTATTTTCAATTATAGTCCTTATAGCCTCTCTAATTGGTGCTCGCTGTGAAAGAGTTACTACCGGCCTCTTAGAAAGAACAGCTAGTTCAAGTTCCCGCTCATAAATTCTCTCAGAGAAATTAGGTCTACCATCACTTCTAAGAAAACGGGCTTCAACCCTTCGCCTATACAAGCTTTTCCCCATATCATATAATCCTAACAAGTATAAAACTTCAATTATTCAAGATTAACATGAAATTGCTATCCAATAACAATTCTATTACCACCACTTCTCTTAGCCTTTCTTAATAATCTTAATGCTCTTCTCCGTAATGGATTGGAATAGGCTTCTCTTCTATTCTTGGCTGGCTGACCTGAAATTGGACCAAAAGTTATAGCTATAGAAATCGAACCACCAAGCTCTTCTATTTTTCTCCTAATATTTTCAAGATCTTCAAGTATCACATTTAGATCTTCCATCTTATAATTAGGTATCTCTAAAATTACTTCTTCAGTTCCACGAATTTCATCTAATCCATAAATCACT
>JANZKD010000109.1 GCA_025061245.1 Candidatus Culexmicrobium profundum | reverse complement strand
CTTCCAAATCCTGTATGTAATTGGTGGTTCTGTATCTGCCAATTCTAGTAAATCCTCTCTAGTGAGAATACCTCTTGCTAAACCCTTAGCTATGACTTTACCATTTATTAAGAGAATTACTTCATCAGAAATTCTTGCTGCTAATTCGACATCATGCGTCGCGAGTACTACTACTTTACCTTTATTCCTCAAATTCCTGATAACTTCTTCTACTTTTTTAGATGCTCTTAGTGATAGATTCGATGTTGGCTCGTCGAGTAGTATTATGTCTGGGTCATGAACTATAGTTGATGCTAATGCTATTAGCTGCTTCTCTCCAAGACTAAGCTTGTACAGAGACCTATTGAGAATCCCTACATCTAAGCCAACTTCATAGAGTACTTCATGGACTTTACTAATGACTCTATCTCTCTCAAGTTTAAGTTGGTTTAGTGTAAATGATATCTCCTCATAGACTGTCGGATTAAATATCTGATCTTCAGGATTCTGAAATAGAATACCTATACGCCCTTTATCTGTTAAAGTGACCGTCCTGCTTCCTTTTAATGAAAACTGTAGCTCTCATGTAGTGGCCCTCCTCTGGGTGTTAGATAGCAGAATCATAGCCCTTAACTTACATTCTATCTAACACTTAGGGAAGAGCTTAACCTTGATTTCTTTTCATTTGCCTTCATTTAGATTTAATATTTATCTAATGTTTTATGGTGTTAGATAGCAAAAATGAGAGCATAAGTAGTCTTGCTATCTAACACGCTAATAGATGACTATGAGTGAACTAATTGAGATGACAAAGCGACTAGTCGAAAAGCGAGATGAGTTAGCTAGATTAATAGAGGTACTCGAGAGGGAAGTAGAGAAGATTAAGACAAAATGGGGTTTTAAAGATTACGAAATTGAGAACTGTTCCATATTCATTAATCATAGATGGGTTAAGAACAAAGCTGGTAGCAGATATTACTACTACTATTTAGTTGAAAGAGATAAAGAGGGCAAGGTCATCTCAAATACATATATAGGAAAGAACATACCTGAGGGACTTCTAAAGAAAATTAGAGACTTTAGAAAAGCAAAGGCAATTAAGAAAAGAATAAAGAAACTCAAAAGAGAACTTAAAGAATTAGATTCGAAAATCAGATATATAAATAGGCTTCTTAAAGAGAGCCTCCTATAAGAAGCTCCATTACAACCCGTGTTAGATAGAAAAATTGGATACTACTCCTTCTCTGCTATCTAACACTCAAAAGAAACTAAAACCATCCTTTCTCCTGAAAAGAAAAATCAAAGATTATCAACTAAAAAGACTCTCTTAAACCCTTAGTCGCCTTCACTATAATAGAAGGCATCTTTACCAGTGGTCAACTGACCATATAAAGAACCTCATCCTAGGAAACAGTATCTCAAGACATTGTAATGCCTCTCTCAAAGAAACCATAGACTTCACAACATTGATTCTACCATCAAGAAACGCTTTCACAACATCCTCAATAAAGTGCACCATCCTAGTAAACGTATGGTAATTAATCTCAAAGACAACATCTGCTTTCCCATCCTCAACAATAACTTCATTACCCTTAATCACTAAAACCACATCGCCATAACGACTCCTCAACCCCATCCTAATATTAAATTCCCTATCACACTCTTCAAGAAACTGATTGAATGATGGAACACACTCCTCAATAAGCCCCCTCAGGTTAACTACATTACTCATGTAAACTCCTCTCTCCACAAACAGAGGAAAGCCTCTCAGTAGCGATCTATAAGGCTCATAAGGTGGTAAATAAAGCTCAAACGTCTTCACATTAGCCTCTAACATTCTCCTTAATGATTCTACTAAAAGAGCCCTTAAACTCCTACCATCCCCAGCGACAAGTTCAATAAGAACTCCTCTCTCCCTACCTATAGGTGCCCTCTTACACCTAGACCCTATAGCAAAGTAAGAATACCCCGATACCTTACCATCCTTCTCTACTACAAGAAACTCACTCCCTTCCTCATCAAAAATCCAAGTAGTACCAAAACGCTTATTCACAATCTTATTCCTCCAATAGTCAGCATCCCTCCATGCAACTCCCGAATAGCCCTCAGAAAAAGCATTATAAAGCCTCATAACCATCAATAAATCCTCCTCCTCAAACTCCCTTACCACTACGCCCCTTACATCCCCTATCTCTTTAATAACCCTCTCAACCTCTTCTCTTTCACCAACAAAACGTTGAGCAAAATAAGTATCAGCATAACCTAAACGCCTATAAATACGATGAGCCACATAACCATAACTCGTCATAAGAGCAGAAAGATGAATCCCTTCCTTCCTACAAAGATCAGTAGCCATCCTCATAAGATTCGTAGCAATACCCCTACCCCTATACTCAGGATCCGTAGAAACATTAGCAATCCCACCAACATTCACATAATCCCTACCTAACTTCAACCTCCTAAGAATTAACTGAACATGTCCCACAATCTTACCATCAACTTCAGCCACTAAACTATAATCAGTCTTAAAACCATAATCCACCTTATAACTAAGCCACGTCTCAGCATCCAACTTAAACCTATCAAATCCTGAAAAACACTTCCTCAAAACCTCAACAATCCCTACCTCATCCCCATCCCTATAGACCCTATAAACTATCTCCCCATCACACCCCATTTCACTACACCACAACAACCTAAACATCAAAACCATTATAACGCTTTCACTTACAGCAAACAACCGAACTTATATAATGATATAAAAGTCCGTAATAAAAACTTAAAAACGATAAAGTAAAACCACCTTTAACAATTACAAATAATAGTTAAAAAATAGTTCCAATCATTAAAAAGGTTAAACTTATTTAAGTAAGAAGTGATAACTAAAAGGGGAAAGGCTGAGAAAATGAGCACAACAAGCGAAGAAAACGATAAAACAGAGCTAAGACCTTACGAAATCGGCAGATTCATATTCCTACCCAATCACAAAATACACTGCCTCTACATAAGAATAAAACCCAAATACCTCCACGTACCAGGCGTACTTAAAGAAATACTCGAAATACTCTCAAAAAGAAACATCTCCATAGTCCACTTCAAAATGCCACGACCATACGAAAACCAACCAATAGAATTCTTAATATTCGTAGACTTAACCAACATAAACAAAGACACAATCAACACAATCATCAAAGAATTAAAAGAAATGGAATATGCAGAGCAAGTAGAGTGCATAGAACCAGTAATAGATGGCCTCTCAGCATACAACAAACTCTTCCCCCTAACCATGTTCAACAAAAGAGTAGTAATCTTCAGAAAACCCGTATACGAAGCCCTACTAAAGAAACTACCCCAAAAATGGGGCTGGGGCGTAAGAGCATTCCTCTACTACCTAGGCAAAGAAGTAGGTACAAACGTCTACAAAGACCTAAAAAACATAATAAGACAAATACACCCAACCAAAGAAGATAAATCATTATTAATTAAAATAAGCGAAGTACTCTTCACCCAAGTAGGCTTTGGCATGATCGAAATAATCAACATAGACTACAAAAACCACAAAGCCACAGTCAGAGTATATCACTCCTTCGAATGCGAACTATTCCAAAAAGAAGACAAACCCGCCAGCCATCTCATAAGAGGAATAATAGCTGGCTGGCTCAGCGCCTTCTTCAACAAAAATATAGACTGTGAAGAAACAAAATGCATAGCTAAAGGAGATCCATATTGCGAATTCATAACAGTTAAAAGTAACTAAAAACACAATCATCCAACTCCACCGTAAAAACTAACAATCACCAAAATCTAACACATAATCTTTTCAACAACCTCTAAGCCCACTCTGCATTTGAACGTCTAACTAAGAACTAACCAAAGTACAAATCACACTAGAGTCACGTTAAAAGCAATGACCTCAAAACTATCCACAACTACTTACCCTCTATCAGCATAGCTAAACATAAATAATCCTCAAGCAACCTCCTAAGCTTCTCTCTCTCAGCAACATAAACAAAACTAGTACTCCTACCAATCCTCCTAACCACATGCCTCCTCTCAAGATACCTCAAAAACCTAGCAAATTTATACCTAAGCCAAACAGCCTCCTCCTCATAAAAAGAATAACCCAACATCCTCACAAGCTTACGAGCAGTCAAAGTTATAGTATTACCCCTCGCCCCCTTAAGATACGCCTTAATAGCCCTAATAAACTCCCTAACCTCCCAACTAACATTTACAGCATATTCATCACTATCAACCATCTCTAAACCCACTACCACCTTAAACTTTAGCCTATATGTCAATTACTCTCAGAAACCACCCTAATAAAACATACCCACCTACAACACGCTAGTACACAAAATAAAAAACAACCCTTCAAAAACACAAAAACCACAGACGAATATCAAAGCTTACAATCCACATAGCCTAGCAAACCAGAAACCCCTCAATAAACCCCGAAAATTCAGAGCTTATTCAAACCATCACACAACCAAAAAAGAAAACCTTATATCGCCCCCAAAGAAAGGAGATTTCTCCCGTATGAAAAAACCTAACATACTCATGATCATAACCCATGACACTGGTCGCCACCTAGGATGCTACGGTCGAGGCATTAAAACACCCAACATAGACAAAATCGCCAAAGAAGGAATCATATTCACAAACTTCTTCTGCACAGCCCCCCAATGCAGCCCCAGCCGCG
Source organism: Candidatus Culexmicrobium profundum (assembly GCA_025061245.1). Classification (GTDB taxonomy): domain Archaea; phylum Thermoproteota; class Methanomethylicia; order Culexarchaeales; family Culexmicrobiaceae; genus Culexmicrobium_A; species Culexmicrobium_A profundum. The sequence goes on along the minus strand of JANZKD010000109.1, from coordinate 242 downwards.
CAAGCTTCCTAACTGGAAAATATCCACACAACCACGGACTCATAGGACTAACCCATAGAGGATTCCGACTAAACCAAGACGAACCCCTACTACCAGCAATATTAGCCAAAAACGGATACTCAACATACCTATTCGGCTTCCAACACGAATCACCCGATCCCTACTCACTCGGATACCAAAAAGTATTCCGAGGCAAAACCCACTCATGCTTAGACGTCACACCCTTACTCCTAAATTTCCTT
>JANZKD010000173.1 GCA_025061245.1 Candidatus Culexmicrobium profundum | reverse complement strand
AGCCAGACGCACATAAAATAAAGGGAATACATCACAATGAGGAATACGATGTAGACATATTCAGCCTATATGGAGAAGCCTATGAACCACCAAGAGAAATAATTGAGGAACTAGATGCATTAATCTTCGACCTACAAGATGTAGGAGTAAGATGGTACACCTACATTTCAACACTATACTACTGTATTAAAGCATGCAGTAAAACTGGAAAATCAATCTATGTGCTAGATAGACCAAACCCATTAAATGGAGAAATAATTGAAGGCCCAATACTAAAGCCAGAATTCAAATCCTTCGTAGGAATAGCTGAAATCCCAGTTAGATATGGAATGACCATAGGTGAACTAGCATTACTATTAAATGAGAAATACAGTCTAAAAGCCCCATTAAACATAATTTCAATGGAAAACTGGAAGAGAGACTACTGGTTTGAAGACACAAATCTAATATGGATACCAACATCCCCAAACATGCCCACACCAGAAACAGTCATAATATACGTGGGAACAGCATTAATTGAGGGAACAAACATATCTGAGGGAAGAGGAACACCAAACCCCTTCAAAGTAATAGGTGCACCATGGATCAAAGCTAAAAAACTAGCTGAAGAACTAAACAGAGAAGGTTTAAGTGGAGTAAAGTTTAGACCAACCTACTTCATCCCATACACATCAAAACATAAAAACCAAGTATGCGGAGGAATACAAATCCACATAGCCGATAAAGAAGAATTAAGACCCTTCGAAGTCGGAATACACATCCTAAGCACAATTAAGAAAATGTATCCAAATAAATTTGAATGGCTAAAAAGAGTGAGAAATGGAGAAGAAAAATATTTTATAGACCACCTAGCAGGAACAGATAAACTTAGAAGAATGATAGATGGAGAAGAGGATCCATGGCAAATACTAGATGAACTAGAAAGAGACCTAGACAGATATGTAATTGAAAGAGAAAAATATCTAATCTACACTTAAAGGAGCCCTACTGAAAAGCCCATTAATATTAACTGGTAAACCACCCCTAAAACTCAATTCATCAAATAAAGCCCTAATTAAAAATTCAAGTTGAAACCTATTCAAACCATAAGTTGCAATATAATATTTAACCCCAGGAAAAGCTAGAATGTCATAGGGATCCCTAGAAGCAACAACAATTAAGTCACCCAAACCCATAAGCCTCTCAACCAAATCAACTTGACCCCTATTCAACAATGCATTATAAGTGAAAACCAAGTTAACCTCACAATCCCTCAAACCCTCAGAAATAGTATTAACAGCTTCAATGGAGGGATTAACCTCATAAGTGAAAACTCTAATATCACCACAATACTCACTGAGAATATTATCAAACCATAAATAAAAATCATCAAGACCGAGAAATCTATCAACAACAATCTTAGGAATAACTATTCCCATAGAAACCAAGTCACCATCCAATGGAAGAACACCCTCATTCTTAACCAAAGTTAATGAAGACATGTAAATATTAGAAACTGCATCTCTATGCCTCCTACAGCCAATAACCGATAAATACTCAGGGTTAAACTTGTAGGAGTAAAGATTAAACTTCCCTCTAAACTCATTAAGCTTCAAGTATGCATCCATCAACCTATCCCTACTAATCTCCCCATCCCTAACACCCCTAACAATCTCATCCTTAAGAGAAAGCATAAAGTCATAATCATTACAAGGTAAAAGTAAGTCAACTCCAGCATTCAAAGCTAAAACAGCAATTTCACGGGGGCTAAAGCGATCATATATAGCCTTCATCTCTAAGGCATCAGTCATAACAATACCATTAAAATTGAGACGCCTCCTCAACAGGTCAGTTATAATGGTCTTAGAGAGAGTTGCAGGAAGATTTGAACTATCAATTCTAGGATAAGCTATATGAGCAGTCATAATAGCTGAAACACCAGCATCAATAGCAGCCTTAAAGGGAACAAGCTCCCTCCTCAACATAACATCTAAGTCCAAATCCAAAACAGGTAAATCTAAATGAGAATCAACAGAAGTGTCACCATGACCTGGAAAATGCTTAGCAACAGCCATAACACCATTAGATTGAAGCGACTTAATGTAAACCTCACCAAACCTTGCAACCTCTAAGGGGTCATCACCAAAGGACCTAACACCAATTATAGGGTTAAGGGGATTTGAATTCACATCCACCACGGGAGCTAAATTAACATTTATACCCATAGCCCTAAGCTCTCTAGCAGCAATTTCAGCAACAATCCTAGCACTCTCAACACGTCTGGTAGCTGAAATAGCCATGGCGCTAGGAATAGGAGTGACGCCCCCACTAATTCTAATAATAATTCCACCCTCATAATCGATTGAAACGAAAAGCGGAGGTAAACCAATCTTTTTGGCATATGATTGAAAATCACCTATCAACTCGCCAACCTGCCTTGGATTAACAACATTCCTCCTAAACAAGATAATTCCAGAGGGCTTCAAGGTCTTAAGTAAATCTTCATGCTCACCTGTAAACTCAGTACCCTTAAAGCCAACCATAAACAATTGACCTGAAAGAAAATTCAAATCCACTTCCATCACTCCACAATCAACATAATAATTTAAAAGGAAGCCTAAATAACACTATTCAAAGCCAAAACCAAGTATTCAACAAATTAACAGTTAATGTCGATTCAGAAGCCTTAATAACAATATAATATTAAATTCTAATAAACGAGAGTGAAACCATGTCTATGAGTGTTGTTGAAAAATTAAAGATTGTTGAGGAAATTGTAAAGCTACCATGGTATGGAGTTACTGGAATAACACAAAACAAGCTAATATACGTATCAACAAGTGAAGGCATAAGAGACTTATGGGCCCTAGACCTTAAAACAAATAAAACTCTAAGATTAACCACAAAGGGAATAAGCGGAGTTGCAGACGTCAAGTCTAAATCTCCACTAATAATATACATCAGAGATGTCACTGGTGGAAAAGAATTACACAAAGTATTCACAATTAATGTCAATGAACCTAAAGAAAAAATACTCGTCGACTTTAAGCCTAAAAGAATTTTCGGAATATCATTTGATGGAGAAAGAATAGCTCTCAGCTGCGCTGGTGAAAAAGAAGTAGAAATCTACACTGCAAAACCAGATGGGAAATATGAGAAGGTTTATGGAGTAAAAGCCCTAATCATAGTTACAAGCAACGATGGAAATTTAATCACCGGATACGGATCATTCAAAGACCCCAAAACCTTCGAGTTATTCATATACAATCTTGAAGACGGAAGCTTCAAAGTCTACACTCCAAAGAAAGGAGCATCATGTAAGCCCCCAATGGTATATAAGGGAAAACTATTATTCTCAACAAATGCCTTTGGAGATGAAAAATTAATGATATACAACTTCTATGAAGACGAGCTGAAAGAACTAGAACTACCATACGAAGACTACAAGAAATACAAGTTTACTGAATACATAAATTACGGCTGGACTGAAGATGGAAGAATATGGTTCATAGGTGAAATTAATGGTAGAACCAAGCTATTCATAGATGGAAGAGAAATAAAACTTCCAGAAGGATCTACGGGTAATGCATGTATTCACGGAGATGAAGTCTACGTTACATGGTCATCAGCTAAAACACCCATGAGAATTTTAAAAGTCAACTTAAAGAATAGTAAAATAGAGGACTTCCTAGGAGCAAAACTTCCAGAATACATCTCAAAATGCTTCGGCGACGTAAAATTTGTAGAATATGAAAGCTTTGATGGACTTAAAATCCCAATGTACATATTTGAAAGCAAAAAGGCATCTAAACCAGGACCAGCAATAATCTATGTACATGGAGGACCATGGGCTGAAGTCAACGACTCATGGAACAGGACCATAAGCTCACTTGTAGCATCAGGATACCATGTATTAGCACCAAACTTTAGAGGATCAACCGGATATGGAGAAGAGTTTAGAAGACTAGATATTGGCGATCCAGGTGGAGGAGACTTAATGGACATAGTCTACGCTAGAAAATATGCCATTGAAAATGGATTAGCAGATGAAGACAAAATTGCAATAATGGGCTACAGTTACGGTGGCTTCATGACCTATCTAGCCACAGTTAAGCATCCAGACCTATGGAAATGCGGAGTTGCAGGAGCAGGAATAGTAAATTGGGAGGAAATGTACTATTTAAGCGACACAATATTCAAACAATTCATAGAAATGCTATTCGCAGGTAAAAGGGAGCTATGGAAGGATAGGTCAGCAATAAACTTCGCAGAGAAACTCAAAGTTCCACTATGCATAATACACCCACAAAACGACACTAGAACACCATTAAAACCAGTACTAAAATACTGTATGAAACTATTAGAACACGGCAAAACATTTGAAGTACACATAGCCCCAGACATGGGACATATAATCATGAAGGTGGATGACGCAATAAAAATACTATTCCCAGCAATAATATTCCTAGAAAGATACATGAAATAGCAATTCTCACAAACAAACAAGTATATGAGAAGCCAACCGATAATAATCGAGGATAAATAATGAATCCAATGGAAAAACTAATGAAACTCCGAGAAAAAGGAAGCCTAAAAGCCATAGGATTAATGTCAGGAACATCAGCAGACGGCATATCAACAGTACTAGTTGAAATAAAGGGAAACTGGCTAAACACTAAATTCAAAATAATAGGATACAAAACATATCCATACTCAAATGAAATTAGAGAAAGAATATTCGAACTATTCAACCCACAAACAAGCACAGTTGAAAAAATATGTGTAATGAACTTCATCATAGGCAAAGTATTCGCTGAAGCAGCAATAAGAATAACAGAAGAAAACAACATGGACATAAATGAAATAGACTTCATTGCAAGCCATGGACAAACAATTCAACACATACCAAGAAAAACTAGGATAGGCAAATATGAAGTTAAATCAACCCTGCAAATAGGTGAACCATCAATAATAGCTGAAGAAACAGGAATACTAACCATAGCAGACTTCAGACCAAAAGATATGGCAGTAAACGGTGAAGGAGC
>JANZKD010000102.1 GCA_025061245.1 Candidatus Culexmicrobium profundum | reverse complement strand
TTAGATCTTATTGTTGAGGGAGATGAAATAAGATTAATTATTCCAAGAAGTCTTAGGGATGCCTTTGGAGTTGATGGAGAAAAGGCCTTAGAAGTTGTAGAGCTTATCAATGCTTCTAGGAGGATGGAGATTGAAAAGGAAAAATGTCTTTGACGCTGGAGTTCTGGCATTATACTTCGCTGGACATAGGGAAGCTAAGAAGTATGTTGATGAAATCTACATGGGTAAAGCAGAAGCATATATGTGTGAAGTAAATGTAGCTGAATTCCTATACAATTATGCCAAAGTCTTCGGATGGAACTCCGCGCAAATTAAACATAATTTAATTAGAAGCAGTCCAATAAACATTATAAGTCCAAATGAAAACCTAACCCTAAAAGCCGCCAAACTCAAACTAAAACATTACAACATCCTATCACTAGCAGACTCCTATCTCATAGCACTAGCAAACCAGCTAAAAGCAACCATAATAACAACAGACAAAGACATAGAAGAAGTTGATGAAGCACCCACAATACTATTAGCATTCTAAACTTCACATTGCAATCTCAAACTAAAAAATGAGCTGATTTAAATAGATTTGTATTCCTCTCATTCATACAATAAATTATCTATGAAATATTATTCTAAAGAATGGTTCTCTAATTTGAAGATAAAGTAAATTAAATGTGAAGATTCTACATCTTTAAAGTCCCATTTTAAAATGACTGGCTCTTACTCAAATAATTCATATGACCTACATTTACGGATAATAGACCAGCCTATAGGCAACCTAGTTATGAAGCGTGAAACTTTAATGAATGCTCTATCAGCCCCTATACATATCATGTCCTTCACTAATTAAATATCTCTATGAAACCTATTTTCAGTAATTAACTTGAATACCACAATTAAACCAAGATTCTTCAAAACACCATTGCTTAGTGTTGATGGATGCTGTGCAATAAAAACTAGAAATTGATTGTATCCAGCTGATTCAGTAGCCATTTTATCGAATGCGCTTTCAGTAATATTTAGTTGTCCTGCTATGTCTTTGGTTGTTGGATTGAATGCTACTTGATGAGCCTCCCAATCACAATTAATTCGGGATTAATTGCCGGCCCAGAAAACTTTCGATAGTAGAAAGCTGAAAGTGCTAGGAGCCCTAATAGGAGTGGTTTATGTACATCAGCTATTTCTCCAGCCTCAATAACTGTAACTCCACTCAAAAGATCAGTAAAAGGAACGATAACAGCTCTAACATCAAATTCATCTAAAAATTAATGAAAACTCTATTTTCAAGAAAAATCATTGGAACTAGTCTAGGTAAATCAATATAATTGACTCCAAATCCTCAACATCTATAACCTAGTCAAGCAGAAATTCAACATCACTCCTACCAACTAAATCACAAACAAAATTAAAAGGACAATCTATACAAGCTTTATCACACAGAAGAAGCAACAATTAAGCCTCCCAATATAAATAAACTAACAAATAATATTTAATTTCTAAACAATCAATAACACAAGAGGCTTATAGTTCATTATAGTTTTAAAAACACATACCATCGAAGACCAGATTACCGCAGGTTCAAGCTCACCAGCACTATTTTGGTTATGGAGCAATTGTATTCTAAACTGAAATCTTCAACTATAATGCTTTAAAAAGACCTCTATGCTGGGTTATTTAACTTAATACCTCAAGTAAATTTTACTTATCATCGAGACATTGGGAACAACTTGGGTGTTTACTCGTGAATTTCATGAGTAAATAAGCTGAATAGTCTTTTATTTCTTCGGTTTTTTCTTATGTTTACGGAATGCTAGAAACCATATTGCATCTCTTATATATGTATTTTTAATGTTTAATTTGAACTTCATTTGCTTCTACCTCTCCGATTATTTTAATATAATTTGCAGTAGTTAAACTTAATGCTTCTAGAGGTCTAATTAAAATGTAGTTTACAATTAAGAAGAATTTGAAGAATGAACTTTTAAAGTTTACTTATAAAACCAATTTTTCTAAAAGTTTTTCGACGCTGTAATCTCTATTTTAAATCCATTTATTTTTAGCTCAACTTTATGATTATTCCACTTTTTAGAAATCGCCATCTGTTTGATGACAATATTTCTTCAATGTCTTCTTCACTGAAAACTCCCTCTATAAACATTTTCTTCAATAATTTTTCAATTCCACTGAATCTCTATCTCTATCTAGTATAATTCTATTTATGCTCATTAACTCCATGAGGTCAGTGCAATAACTTTTAAATGTTGCTAGTTTAAAATCTCTTAGTCATTCTCTACGATTTTACTATTTATATTTGCTAGTAGCTCTTGTTCATGACCCTCGTATCCTGAACCAATGATAGGTTTACCTCCCTAATCAGTTGAATTTCTTCTCAAAACCAATTTTCTATGGATTGTCCGAAAACAGCAAAGCATGCAACGTTGAATCTTAAGCTTAATGCAATAGGCTAAGGACGAGCAAGTTTCTAATAAGAGGGGCAGGGTATATTCTTTAGTATGAAGAGGGTTTATTGTGTTTGGTTAATAGCTACTGATCATCATTCGATCAATGACTACGTAGTTTTATTTAAGGAATTAAAGATAAGACGATTTAATGTAATTAATTCTAAGGATGAGCATTATTTGATTTTTATCTTTGAGGGAGATGAGGAGATATTTGAGAAGGTTAAGGAATGGGCATTATTAAAGGTGGGCTTGGGAGTATATTTCTCAACAGCATTTGAAATAGATCCTGTTCATAGATATCAACATTCAGGGTTAGGAGAACCTCTCTACAAACTACCAAGAGAGTTACGACAATAACACTAACGATATTAGAGAGCATAATGGCTCGCTGTATGATTACACTTAACGCCACAATTTATTAATTTCTCAGTTTCCTAGCTGAAATAGGACAAATTATTTAACTGAAAATACAACGTGATCTCTATGTTTCATCGAGTAGCTTAGCTTTAATAATCCTTGGTTATACATCTCAACTAGAATTTTAAGTACTATTTTTGGCGGTGCTTTCAACTCATAGCATATTTCCTTCAAGTAAACTTTTCTTCTCCTACTTGGATTTTTCGAATAATATCCATCACATCTACAAGCTAATATGAAGTCTAATTTATTTTCATCAAAATCTAATCCATAAATTGCCTTCAACAACTCCCTTGAAAATTCACTGCACATCAATTCTTTAGCTATGTAAACTGGCTTTGGACAAAACCCATATGACTAATCTCACCATAATCAACAATCCTTAGAGTGATTGTAACTTTGCTAGATTTTCCCTAATATAATTGGATAAATGTTGAAACAATTATAATTGAAGCTAAAACATTCAAGGTCAAATAACTATAATATATCTTGAAACTTTATGGGTAACTCTCAAATTTAACATCTCCAAGCTCCTCCCCTGCTCTTTTAGAAACAAAATATGAAGAAGTATGCTGAAAGAGTTAATGCTGAAGTGAATATTAAGAATCAAGCTAGACGATCTAAAGTTAACTCCATAAGAACAAAAGCTATAAAATTTAAAAATTCATTAATTTTTCATGATGTTTTATGCGAAGTGAATTAGACGATTTAGAAATAATAAGAAAGTGTTTTCTAAAAAACATTCCTGGAATTAAATTTAAAGCATTCAACTTTAATTTAGGTATTAGGAAAGTTGATCTCTTATTTGAAATACCATCAGAAGAGGAAGTTAAGTATAGTGGTGAAGCAAAGCCTAGATTAATTTTTGTCGAAGTCACAAAGATTTCAAGGGAAGGTAGCACTAGACAGTTATTAACTGCTCTTGGTCAAATTTTATATATCAAAGAGTATGAAAGAGAGTTCATTAAATTTGATCATGCATTTGAATGTTGGGTTGCTTTTGTTTATAGAGGTGTTGATCCACATCCGCATATATGCAAATTATATAGGAAACATAAAATTGCACTAGTTGGGATAGATAATTGCAATTTCATCGATTATGCATAGAGTAATTTAATTAAAGTAATTCTAACAAACAAGTAGATTGAAGCTCTCCCATTTTGATCCATACTAGTCAAAATCATTCCAAAACTGAAATCTAATCTCTGACTACGTAATACCCTAAATCTCTTAATAAGAAAAGAGAAGTACTACTTGGATCATTAAAAGCAGAAGCAATAAAAGAATATAAGGAGAAGGCAAAGTTAAGAAAAGAAATAATAAGACGTTTATGGAAGCTACTTGATGAGTATGGGGAGCAAAAAGTTGTAGAAATATTTAATAAACTTCAAGATAGCATGAAGAATAAATAAAATTAATTATCACTTCAAATGGTCCAGATTTACATACTTATTGTTTCTGGTTGATTGAACAATTATAGCGTAGTAGAAGTAGTATATAGTTTGCAATAAGATTCTATAATGCTTTTTCTCTGGGTATCTTTCTATTTTTCTAAAATTTTCTCCCTTATGCCCTCTATTACTTCTTTAAAGATCTTAACCATCTCTTTCGGCGGAGTGTTCCAAAATCTGCTTCTTCTACTTGGATGTGGTGCGATTGCCAAGCTGAAAACGGTTGAACCCCAGCCTAACTCCATTATAGATTCCATTGGACTGGTTTAGGAAAACTTTTCTTAGACCTCCTTTCAACCGTTTGTCACCTGTTTCCTTCGCAAAAAATGATAAAGCTGACGCACCCACTGCAACAATAAGCTTTGGATTAACGGTTTCAATTTCATCTTTAAGATAGGTTTTACTACAGAACCTTATTGCTCTCTTCTTCATAGATGAAGCTACATTCTTTAAGGGACACTTACATATGTGAGTCCAATATACATTTGCCTTCTCTTTTGGCCTAAATTCCCCACTTAGCAGACAGTAAAGATAAGTGAATGTTGGGATATTGGTAATGGAAGTAATCAAATCAATATCCCAAGTAATCTTCCAAGGACTTTCAGTAACAACTACCACTTTAATCCTATTCTCATTATCAGGTTTTATGACCAAGGGCTTCCTCTTCAAATCAAATAGAAGACAATTAGAGCATCGTTTTTGAGATTCTATTTCATGTATAA
>JANZKD010000128.1 GCA_025061245.1 Candidatus Culexmicrobium profundum | reverse complement strand
CATTGTTACCGTGTTGCTACTACTTATTATGGCTCCTAATGATCCCAGAGTGACTACAAGTAGCTTACATTTTAGTAATGTTATTGCTAGTGATAATGAATTTGTTTGTGTTAATTTTTTAATTTCCCCTTCATTTAATATGAATACATCTACCTTTGAGGCTATTCTTTTTAGGACTTCTCTTTCAACCTTTGTATCCATATATCCTTCCCAAGTGTTGACAGAGATCATTGTTTTAGGTGATATTTTCCTTATCCTGTCAATTATTTTTTCCACTTTTAATGGCCGCATTGGACATATGTGGATGGTTGCTTTAGATGTTATCCAGTTTATAGGTATGCTGTTTGATTTAATTTGCGCTCCTGCACCGATATTTGCCTTAATATATTGTGCCTTCCAGTTTTCATCGTATCTTATTGTAAAGCTTGTTGATGGCGTATTAACAACCTTTATCTCCTTGTATTTGAATAGGTTGAGTATTTCTGTGTACTTATAATCTTGACCAATTGCTGATACTATTCTTACATCTGGGAATAGTGTTCTTGCTGCCATTGCAGCATAGAGAGCTGCTCCTCCTGGTTGTTCTCTTTCTCCATTAATATTTACTACGTGATCCATTGATATGTGGCCTATGAAGACTAGGTGTCCCAGCATTGTTTTCTCCACTCATTTTCTTGTAAGTGAATATAATATGATTTTAATGAAAAATATATTGGTGAACTTGATTGTTATGGGAAGGGAGAAAAGTTAATTTAATCATAATTAATTATGCTTAAGTATTGTTGAAGGTGAGTTGTATGAATTTAATGTTGTTTGAAGATGAACTTTCTGCGAATTTCAAGCCCCTAACATATACTAGACCTGTCTTCGAGTTGAGATGTGGAATGCTTAGTTTTTTGGATAGAGCTGTAAGGAGAATTCCTCATCACCGAGTTTTCCTATATGTTCGAGATTACTTGGGAGGGATTGAAGCATTTAGGCATGGTGATATGATTGTTAATTCTATTGATAATCTTGATGATGATTTAATTTTAATTAACGGTAGACTTGTACTTGATGATAAGTTCAGCACTCTTTTTGAGAGGTTATTGGAGGCTAAGAATACTATTTTTATTCAGAGTAACTGTGTTGTGGCAGCCTTCTTAAGTATGGAATCTGCAAAAAACATTCTACATGGTAGGGCTGGAGGTTTAATTGGAATTCGAGATTTCTTAGAGTTTAAGGATGATTTGAATATTGTTGAGGTGAATGGTTTATCCTTAATTTGTAATCTCTGGGATTTAATTGATTTTAATCATGTTCTTTTAAAGTATGATTTCAATTTAATTGTTGAGAAGCCTGAAATTTTAGGTGAAATTGATAGTAGAGTAGTGATTTATGGCGATATTAGGAATCTTCATGTTGAAGAGAATGTTACCATTGAAGGTAACGTTAATATTGATGTTAGAGGTGGACCTATCTATATTGATAGGAACGTTGAAGTTCATGGTCCATCAAGTATTCACGGTCCATGCTATATTGGAAGAAATACCCGAATTGTGAGTGGTGCTAGAATTAGAAGTGATTGCAGTATTGGTGAGACTTGTAGGATTGGAAGTGAAATTGAATCATCAATCTTTCACGGCTTCTCGAATATGTATCATGCCGGATTTATGGGGCATTCATATATTGGTGAATGGGTTAACATTGGTGCCCTTACAGCTAATTCAGACTTAAAAAACACTTATGGTCCAGTTAAAATGGAAATTAAAGGTAAAGAAGTTAATACTGGAAAAATTAAGGTTGGATGCTTTATTGGTGATCATGTTAAAACTTCGATTGGATGCCAAATATATACTGGTAAGCTCATTGGTGTTTCCTCTCATCTACATGGAATTGTATTTGAAAATGTTCCCTCCTTTACAATTTATGCTAAAAGTTTAGGGATTAAACCAGTTGAATTAAATTTTGATTCTGCGATTAGAACTATGACTAGAATGTATGAGAGGCGGGGTAGAAAACCTAGTGATGTTGAGGTAGAGTTGATGAGAAAGATATTTGAATTAACAAGTGAGGAGCGTAGTGAATTTGGGGTTAAGAAGGGTGTTTTTTCTTTCCGTAAGGTTTAATTGAGTTTACGTCTTCTAGTTTGGTAGGTGATTTAGATGCGTAGGTCTGGGGGCTCTGTGCGGGAATTGCCTTCAAGTTAATACAAGTGTGGCAGAAAGCTCAAAGTAACTTCTCAAACAATATTACGCGTAAAAATCAAGAGTATTGGAAGAATGCTTTCATTAAATTTGCCTTAATAAAGCTTACGAGGAGGCAAAAGCAGATTCTAGTGGAGGCATATTTTAATGCAGATGACTCTATAACTCTGACTGCACTGGCTAAAAAGATTGCTTTAAAAACTGGTATTCCAGAATCCACTGTAAAGTGGAATTTGAGACTTCTTAGAGACCTTGGATTATTAAGTGGTGGTTCTATTGATAGGAAAAATGTACCCTTCAAGCTTTCAAAAGCTGGACAGACATTAATTGAATATATCATTGGAAATAGAGAGCTTAATCGTTAATTTAATTTCTCTTATTTTTATTTTATAGTCTGGAGATAATTTATGTTTAATTTAATTGTTAAGGCGAAGAGGGATGCTGACGCTGTTAAGGCTGCTTTGAGTCGCTTTTTTAATGGTTGGAATATTAAGATTCATACCTTTAAGGGGATGACGTCTAGTGATAAAGTTTTTGATATTTTATCTTCTATTATTGATGATAAATCGTTTTTCATTATTTTGTTAGGTAGGAATGAAAGACATTTAATGGCTCTTGACAAGTTGTTTTCTGATAATGTTTCATTTTTTGTTGTTGATAAAAGTAAGGTTAGGAATGCGAGATTACTGGAAATAGCATTAAGTTTCGAGTATGGTAGAGCTAAAATTAGGAATATTGTTGGTTGGAACAATGAATCTTACTTCTTTAGTAAGAGTGCTGAGGAAATTATCTTCTCTTCCCATATACCTGCCATAGATGTTTTCATTGGTTTTAGTGGTTTTTTAAAGTTGCTTGAGCCTAGAATTGGTAGGATTGGGAGTTACCCCTTAATTATTCGTGATTATTCTGGTTTGCATCATATTTATTCTGGCGTTTTTAAGATTGCTGAATTGAAGATTCTGAGTGTTGGTGAAGATTTTTATGTTAATCGTTTATCTGACAAATATGTGGATTTGAATTTAAATTCAATATTAACGAGTAATGTTAATGTCATTGAGATGTATGAGAGGATTTCTCTTAGTTTTTTGAGTCAGTTTAAGGGTATGGGGGATATTATTGTTCCTTGGAGTGGCGGTAAGGATAGTACATGTGCATTGGTTTTGGCTCTTAAAGCTTTTAGGAAAAATGTTGTTCCAATATTTGTTGATACTGGTCTTGAATTTAATGAAACACGAGAATATATTGATGAGATTTCAAGTAGACTTGGAGTAAACGTTGAAGTTGAGTATGCTCCTATTGATAAGGAATTGAAGGTTAGAGGGTTACCTACTTTTGATAATAGGTGGTGTACTCGTTTAAAGATTGAGGCTTTATATAATCGGATTAAGAAGATTTCAGATAATCCAATTGTTATTGTAGGGGATAGAGATGTGGAGTCTAGGCTTCGAAGTTTAAGGCCTCCTGTAAGGAGGCATGAATTTGTGCTTCAACTTGCCCCAATGAAGATGTGGCCGACATGGCTCTCTCAATTATATTTAATTTATAATGATTTACCCTTAAACAAGTTGTATTATTATGGTTTTTATCGTATTGGATGCTTTATTTGCCCTTCCCTTAGAAGTTGGGAGAGGGCTATTATGCGTGAAAAGAGTATTCAAATACCTCAATTTTAGGAGAATATAAATAAGTTTAAAGTAGAAATTTTTATGAGGTGTATTGTGCTGTCAGAATTTCAAATCTTTTATGAGGTAGATGCAACAAACTTAAAGGATGCTGATAAGACTAAAAGATACCTGAGGACTATTGGCTTCATAGCTCTCTACTTTGGAATTGTAATGGTTCTATACTTCTTTATATTAGAGCTTTCACTAATAGTTCTATTTGTGTTAATGATGATTCTGCCACCAGTCTTTATACCTTCAGTTGCAGCATATAAGATAACTGATGATGGAATCATTGACTTTAAAGGTAGAACAATACCTATTTACCCTGAATATAGATTTGTAGCAAATGAGGAGAGAAAGTTTGTTTCCGTCTTTAAAGGTAGGCGAGAACTATTCATGCTATATACTCCTGAGCCAATGAGGGTAATGCGTATCCTGGAGCGTGTTTCAAAGATTATAAGGCGTAAAGAGGAGGAAGCTAAGGAAGTTGAAGAAAAGGTTGAGGGAGAATCACTTGAAGAAGCTGGAGAAGGGGAAGGCGGAAAAGTTAAAGGGAAATAGGTAACTACATTAATTGATTTCTCTCGTATTTTTTAGTTTTCATCTATTAGCGTTGACTTAAAATTAATTAGATAGATTCCTTTAATTAATATCGCATTTAATGTTGGGTGAGTGGTTATGAGTGGTGAGGTTAGGGTTAGGGTTGCTGAGGCTAAGACTAGGGATTTTGGTAGGAAGATTGTTAGGTTAGAGAGAAGTGTTATGAGGAGGTTGAATATTAGTCCTGGGGATTTTGTTGAGGTTATTGGTCCTAAGGGTTCTGCTGTATGTCAGGTTTGGCCTGCTTATCTTGAGGATGAGGGTGAGGGGATTGCTAGGATTGATGGTATAACTAGGGAGAGTATTGGTGCTGGTGTTGGAGATTTTGTTCGTGTTAGGAGGGTTGATGTTTCTCCTGCTTCTAAGATTGTTATTGCTCCAACTGAGCCGATTAGGTTTGGAGCTGATTTTATTGATTATGTTAAGCATCAGCTTTTGGGTAAGCCTGTTTCTAAGGGTGAAATTATAATTATTCCTGTTTTTACAACTGAGTTGCGTTTTATTGTGACTTCTACTCAGCCTACTCAGCATGTTTATATTACCCCTGAGACTGAGATTCAGGTTAAGGAGACTCCTGTTCGCGAGGAGGCTGTTGTTCGTGGTGTTCCTCGTGTTACTTGGGAGGATATTGGGGATTTAGAGGAGGCTAAGCAGAAGATTCG
>JANZKD010000101.1 GCA_025061245.1 Candidatus Culexmicrobium profundum | reverse complement strand
TAGTGAGTCTATTGTCTCTAGTAGAATGTTTAGTAGTGTTTCAGCTGAAAATGTTATTGTACCCTTAAAACCCATATGATGGGGTGAGAAGCCAGGCCAGCATGGTTGAACAACTATTGAATTGGTTCTCTTAGCAATTTCTTCACATACACTAACTGCCCAAATAGTATCTGTGCCTAAAGGTAAATGTGGACCGTGCTGTTCTATTGCACCAACTGCTATTAATACGACTGGTCTTTTTTCATTTTCAAGCCATTCTTCAAATGCACTTCTAGTCATCTCATGAAGCAGGACTCTCCTCTCGTTCATAAAAATCACCTTAATTGCAGTAGAGTGATTTTTATTAAAAGCCTTTTGATGATAATGTATTCTTGGAATTGCGAATTTTATATTTGGCGAATAATATTGGAGGGTTGATTGCCATGGAGGAGCTCTTAAAAATAAATTATCGAGGAGTAACTATCAAAGTTATTCAAGGTGATATAACTGTATTAGATGTTGAAGCTATAGTCAATCCTGCTAATAGCTGGTTAATTATGGGTGGAGGTGTTGCAGCTGCAATTAAAAAGGCTGGTGGTCGAGTAATAGAAGATGAAGCCAGAAGACATGCTCCTTTAGCAGTTGGGGAAGCTATTGCTACAACTGCTGGTAGACTTAAAGCCAAATACGTTATACATGCACCAACTATGCAGAAACTAGCCATGAAGATTAATGTAAAAAATGTCAGGCTGGCAATGAGAGCAGCTCTGAATTGTGCCAAGGAACTTGGTATTAAGTCTATTGCTTTTCCCGGCTTGGGAACTGGAGTTGGCGGTGTACCTTTACATAAAGCGGCTGAAGTAATGATTGATGAGCTAAAGTGTCATTTAGAGGCGGGTACATCTTTAAACGAGGTTATACTAGTTGGTTTTAGGGAGGATTTAGCTAGAGAGCTCTTAAAGGCTGTAAGAAAGTTGAGTAACTTAAATTAACTAGGTATGACTATCTTAGCATTTGGAAGTATTTGCTTTAATTTTTCAATAACTTTCTCTGAATCATCCCAAACCTCAATTATTTCAAATCCCTGTCTAATTATTTTTTTAATTAAACTTGATTTATACACATAGTCCCTTCTCTTGTCATAAGCTTTGCGGAAATAAATTTTGTTGTAGGGAATGTTCCATTCATCTAATTGTTCTAAAGTTTTATTTTTCTGTCTATCCTCTCTTCTCCCAGTAATTAAGATAATATAGTATCCCTTGTCTTTCATTTCTCTTAATTTAGCGATATTCTCTTGGATGGGTTCATCTAAGTTCATGTAGGCTTCACTTAAAAAGCAATCCCAAAATTCTTTACGTTTTTTACCATGTAATTTTTTAATTGATGTGGCGTTTACTTTTTCTAGGCATTTTCTTAGTCGTTTTTGTGGATCTATTAAAACACCATCGATGTCGAAGACTATTGCCTTCATTTTTTCACCATGAATCCTACGCTGATAAAAATAGAAGCGTGGTTATTATGGGTCACCTAATTTTTCTTCTATTAATTGTGCTTGTTTCTTTGTTAAGTCATCTCCAGTATTATCATAATTCATTAAGTTTCCAGCTTTGTTGGCTCCTTGATCTGCTGCCCCGCTTGCTCCTTGGTCTACTACTTCTCCATCGCTTAGCTGATGAGCTAATTCATGTGCAAGTGTGCGGTCATCAAAATCTGCAGAGTTGTCAATTGCTATTCCCGGCTTATCGCCTTCCCATGATACACCTAGCACTCTACTAGTTGTTGTGGCGCCAGTTTTAGGATCTTTTTCATTATAGTCGATTCCAGGGACATAGTATACGTCTATTGTAGAATTATCTTTATCGTCAGGTAATTTATTCCGTTCATCTCCTTCTCCCACATCTAACCTTCCATCTGCACCGGCAATATCTTTCCACTTGTCCTTGCTTATCTTTTTGAATTCTTTTATTTCAAATACAATTACCTTTGAAAAGTCGCATTCATCTGCATTTTTCTTGTAAATTTCATTAGCTTTCTTAACGTCTTGACGAACTTTATCTTCAGTTACGCCTGAGCCTTCAACTATCCATACAGTTAGCTTTACTACATGCTTTGGTTTAGTTTTATTTAATGCAACTTTCACTATTTTCTCTGCTGCCTTTCCTGTGAAGTGATCTATGATTGTTATGGGTATGGTTGGAATTGCCGGGTCATAAGGTACCACTATTGATGGCAATCCATACTCGTTAATGTAGGGTATAACTGATATTTCATTGACCATTACAGTTAAGTTAAATGTTTTACAGATATTTCCGAATTCATCTACTGGGAAGATGTTTATGCTTATAAGTGTTTCATTAGTTATCGGATCCTCATAGAATATTGTTGAAAGTATGAAGTCTTCGAGGGAGCCTGGTAGGAAGTTTACATAAGTTGATGCTGTGGCTCCACTGTCAAGGTCAACTGCATAGATTTTAATTAAGCCTGCTTGAGTTGAGGTAAATTGTGTTAAGTATGTTCCATCACCTAAGCTTTGTGCAAATCCACTGTAAATTTTACGTATAGAATCTCGTGTTTTATCCATTAAAGCTATAACTGCTATTCTGGCATCCGTGACGGGTTCGCCTTTAACATTATATGCTTTCACATAAACTTGACAGGTATCTTCGCCATTGGCTGTATGGGGTGAGGTAGCCAATATTTCGAGTCTACATACTCGGCTTAAAATTTCTTGCAGTTCACCTTTAACTTCACTTACATTTTCTTCTAATTCTGTAATTCTATTTATAGCGTCTTGTAATTCAATTTGTGTGGACGCCAATTGCTTTAAAGTTGTATTTAATTCTGCCAATGTTTCTGTAAGTTGCTGTTTAGTTGATGTAAGTTCATTTCTAATGTTATTTAATTCGTTTTTTGTTTCACTAAGTTCCTCTCTAAGTGCTCTTATTTCTGGTTGAACTATAATGTATCCTACGATTCCTCCAGCAATTAGAGCTATGAGTGCAATTACTGCTAATTTAACATTAGCTCCTATACTAGAAGCGCCTCTATGGGATTCCATGTTTAAAAGTTTAGATTAAGAGTGATATAAATGTTCTTTAATGATGAGAATTAATTAAAATATGACTGATATTTTCATATTCTCATTTTTACTTTAAATTTTTCACAATTATACTTAAAATTTTGAATTTATACTTTCCCATGCTGTTTTCGCCGTTAAATAATGATTTTATATTGAGTTAGTTATTTCATTTTAGGGAGAGTTTAGAATTTGAATGCTATCAAATACTTCCCCTATACACCTAGACCTCATCAATTTGAAGCCATAAAGGAAATTGAATCTAATTTAAGGCTTAAAAATATCTGTTTACATGCGCCAACTGGTTTTGGTAAGACTCCAGTAATTATGTCTACTCTGATACCCTTTATTTTGAGGGGATTAAAGGTTATTTGGGCAGTTAGAACAGGTAATGAAACTGATAGACCTATTGAAGAATTAAAGATAATTACTAGAAAATTAAACCTTCCAATTTTCGGTATATCTTATCGCGGGAAAAAGGATATGTGTCTCTTGGCTGAAAGGTTTGGTGAAGAACTTGATTATTCCGATGTATCCTACATATGTAGATTGATGAGGAAAAATTGTCAATTCTATTTGAATTATAAGGATAAATTTGATTTTAAACCATACATTTCTAAAGGACCTCTCCTCTATAATGAAGTTTACTCTGTAAGTAAAAGGCTTGATTTATGTCCATACTATGTGCAAAGAGCTCTTGCAAAAATTGCAGATGTAGTTTCATTAAGTTACAACTATGTTGTTAATCCTATTTTTGAATGGAGCATTAGAGTATTAATTCCTTTTAGTAGATCAATCCTAGTTGTCGATGAAGCTCACAATCTTCAAAATTTAGAGTTAAATTCAGATACGATAACTTTGGGAACCATTAGACGTGCTAGGAAAGAAGCTGAGGAATTTAATGCTGAAAATGTAGTTAGTATGTTAAATTATGCTGAAGATAGAATGTTGGAAATTCACTCTTCATTAGAAGATGAGGAAGATACTGAGTTTAATCCTCAAGAACTACTTCCAGAAGATTATCTAGCTCTTTTGGATGAAGCTGAACATGTTGGAGAATTAGTTAGAAAGGAAAAATTAGAGAAAGGCTCAAGACCTAGATCTTCACTTTATCATTTTGCTTCATTTATGATTTCAGCTTTAGATTTAATTGATACTGAAGGTATAGCTTTTATTGCTGAGAGAGTTGAGGATAACCTTAAACTTAATATTTGGGATATGCGTGCTTCAGAAATACTTAGTGAGAGATGGCTCCTATTTAGGAGATGTATATTCTGCTCAGGAACACTTAAGCCTATTGAAGCTTTTGTTGAGACAATTGGTTTGTCAAATTATCATTCTATAGTTGTCCCAAATATTTACAATAGAAGTAATATTGCCATTTACATTTTAAATGACGTTTCCACTAGAGGTGAAGAGCTAAGCTTAGAAATGGCTAGTAGATATGTGAAGGCTATAATGGATTTCTTGAATGTAGTTAAGACAAATACTGCTATCTTCACTGCAAGTTATCGAATTCAAGAAGCCATATTGAGTTTAGGATTAGCACGTAAAATTGAAAAACTAGGCTTTAAGGTTTTCATTGAACATAAAAATATGACTGGACCAAAGTCGAGGAAGATATTAGAGAACTTTAAGAAAGCAAGCATTAATGGAAATGGTGTATTAATTGCGCCCATTGGTGGACGATTTGCTGAGGGTGCAGATTTCCCTGGAAGAGAGTTGGAAGCAATTTTCTTGGTTGGCATCCCCTTTGCAAAGCCTTCTGTGAGAATTAAATTGTACATTGAATACTATACTAAGCTTTATGGTAGTGAGCGAGGTAGATTTTATGCTTATACATTGCCTGCTCTTAGACGAGCTTCACAGGCACTTGGTAGAGCTATAAGAAGCCTTGAAGATAAAGGTGTCTTTATACTTGGAGATCAGAGATATCTCAGCTACTTAGAATTTCTTCCAGAATATGTAAAGGAATGGCATAAAATTATTTCATATGATGAAGTTGACGCTATTAAGGTTCCATGGACTTAAATTAACTCAATGATTTGAAGCATAGCCTATTTAACTTAAGTTCATAAG
>JANZKD010000135.1 GCA_025061245.1 Candidatus Culexmicrobium profundum | reverse complement strand
GTATGCATCTCTATTTGAAACTAGAGGTAAAATAATATTAGTTGATGAAGTTGATGGTATAAGTAAAGCTGAAGATCGAGGCGGTCTTTCAGCGATAATTAGTTTGATAGATGTTGCACGTTTCCCTGTGGTTTTAACCGCGAATGATCCCTGGGATCCTGCCTTTAGACCACTAAGAGATAAATGTAAAATGATTAGATATAATAGAATTAGACTTCCTACTCTAGTTGCATTTTTAAAGAAAATTTGTTTAATGGAGGGAATTAAAGCTGAGGATAGTGCATTAAGATTCATTGCAAAGCGAGTTGAAGGTGATGTGAGATCTGCTATAAATGACCTACAAGCAGCAGCTCAAGGTAGAAGAACATTAACATTAGCTGATGTTCAATGGCTTGCCATGCGAGATAGACAGTTTGGTGTATTTGATGTGTTAAAGGGGATTTTTGCTGCTAAAACATGTAGGGGAGCTAAAGCTGCATTTGCTCAATCCCTAGTTGATTATGAAATGCTTATACAATGGATTCATGAAAACTTACCGCTCCAATACACCTCACCTGAGGAATTGGCAAGTGCGTATGATGCATTATCAAGAGCTGACATCTTTCTAGGTAGAGCGAAGCGTACTCAAGCATGGACCCTACTTAGTTACACCATCGATTTAATGACAGCTGGCGTCTCAATGGTTAAAAAAGATCGATACCACTTCGTCAAATATCAATTTCCCCAAAAATTGAAGATACTTAGTCAGAGCAAGGAGGTTAGAGCAGTTAGGAATACTATCTGTAGAAGAATTGCCGAGAAATGCCATGTTTCACGTAGTATGGCTAGCTCCGAATATCTACCCTATCTCAAGTTTATCTTCGAAAATAATGTTGAAATGGCTGCTGGAATTGCTAGATGGCTTAATCTTGATGAATTTATGATAGCTTTTCTAGCTGGAAGCTTTGAAAAGGCTAAGGAAATTACTTCTCGATTATAATTTATTATAATTCAATGTCCCTTTAATTTCTAATAGCCTTAAATAATTCTTTTCAAATTCGGAGAGAATAAATCTAAATAAAGCATTTTTATGAATATTTTCCTCTAAAATTTCTCTAATATTCTTAACTGCTTGATAATTTATTTCGAAGGGTAGTTGATAAAATGCATCTACTAAGAATAAGTTTTCAGCTGGTGCTGGCATGATTCCCTTTGGCGGAACATATGTAGGGTCTAATAGTTTTTCGAACTCTTCTAAGCTCATTTCATCTAATCCTACGTCCATAACTGCAGATACCGTTTTTCTGATTAATCCACGTGCAAAACTTGCACCATAAAAATCGAATAGTAGGAATCCATCTTCAGTTCTATTTACATTTGCAACGAATATTCTTCTAATAGTTGTTTTATTCGCTTTGTAGCATAGGTTTTTGAAGTTGTGGACGCCGATGATTTTCTCTAATGCTTCTCTAGCTTTATGAATATTTATTCCAGGATCTCTAATTACATATTTATAATGTCTGTATATGGCTTCTCTTCTTGCATTAAACTTTAGTGGGACTTCAGAGTATGCCCATAAAATTATGTCTGAAGGTAATTTATCATTTAATCTATCTAGGTTTATCATCTTAGTTACTGTGAATGCTATGGTTTGTCCAATTGCATGTGCTCCTCGATCAGTTCTGCTTGCAGCTGTATATTTGAAGTTGTCATTAATTAAACTCTCTTCTTTGAAAGCTTTCATCAATTCTCCTTCAATTGTGGGTACGTCCAGTTGTCTTTGAAATCCATAATAGTTTGTTCCTAAGTAAAAGACTTTTAAGGCATATCTTTTTTCTTCCAATATGGCTCCCTTCTCTTAGCAGCTTCTAGGAATATTTCTTTTAATTGGCTTTCATGTGCCCCTTCTCTAATTTTAGATAATATGTCAACTAAGTTGTCATTTCTCATTAGGCATGGCTTTAACTTTCCATCTGCAGTTACCCTCATTCTAGTACAAGCTGCACAGAAACTTCCATTTTCTAGAGGTTTCACCACTTCTACCTCAATGTTACCGGGTAAGATGTACCTTCTTCTATTCTGCATGTCTCTTCTCGTTATAACTCTCAATGCTTTCATTCTAAGTTTATTTTCGATAGCATCTAGATCTACATGTAATTGCTTAAATTTTTCATAACTTATTCCAATTGGCTCTAATTCTATTAACTGTAATATTACCTTAAGTTTCCCAGCTAATTTCATCATTTCATCTATTTCATTTTCATTTAATCCCCTTAATATGACCATGTTAATTTTTATTGGCTTCATTCCGCTTTCCATGGCCTTTTTTACGCCTTTTATTATTTTTTGAGGTGTAAAGTTGCTGCCTGTTATTTCGGAGTATGTTCTATTTTTTATTGATGGTAAACTTACATTTATCCGCATGAGTCCTGCTTCTGATAGGATTGATGCTTTTTCTTCTAGTAATGAGGCGTTAGTTGTCATGGCTAAATCTTTTATTCCATTTATACTAGCAAGTAACTTTATTATCTTGTCAATATCCTCCCTTACTAATGGTTCTCCTCCAGTTAATTTTATTTTGTTGATGCCGAAGCTTGCGGCTATTTTGGAAATTTTGTAGATTTCTTCTGGCGTCATTTCTTGGGTTGTGAATTCTTCTCCTTCTCTATGGCAAAATATACAGTTAAAGTTACATCTATGAGTTACTGTGATTCGTAGGGATCGTAGTGGTCTTCCATACTTGTCGTATATCATTACTGCTCACGCTTTAGTTCTATTTTTATATTTTTATATCTTTCATCAAACCCCTTTAGTGAACTTAGAAATCCTTCAATAATTTTGCGGCAAATAGTTTCAACATATGGTTTTATCCGCATTTCTTCTCCATCTACACTTATTTTGACTCTTGTTTTTAGAGGACACTTTCCTGTTTTTTCTCCATGTATTATTGCTCTAGCATATTCTATACATTTCTGATATCCACATAAACCACAGTTGACTTTTGGTAGTTCTTTAAATATCTTGATGATTGCATCATCTATTATCATATTTGCTATGAAGTCAATTTCATTCATTGTGCATGTCGTTAAGTTTTCAAATTTTTGGTTTATGGTTTTCTTAATTTCCTCGTCTTTGCAGACTATAATGAACTTTGAATCTAGCTTCTCTATTAGCCCTAAGTCTTCAAGAGTTTCTATTATGATTATTTTTGGATACTTTGATTCTTTAAATCCTTCAATTAACGTTATTCCATTTTTAGGGATGTATTCCTTGATAAGTTTATTTATGTCTGTTTCTCTTAGAAATAATGCTGCATCTTGGGGGGATACTGCTAAAGTTAAACTTGCA
The DNA here is from genome assembly GCA_025061245.1 of Candidatus Culexmicrobium profundum. Classification (GTDB taxonomy): domain Archaea; phylum Thermoproteota; class Methanomethylicia; order Culexarchaeales; family Culexmicrobiaceae; genus Culexmicrobium_A; species Culexmicrobium_A profundum. The sequence continues at coordinate 1,812 of JANZKD010000135.1, read as the reverse complement.
CCTGCATTTAAATGTCTACTTGTATCCTTCTCTGCTATATCAATTCTCTTAGAACTTTTCTTAACTGTATATACCTTAACGTTTCTTTCTCTTAGTTTCTCTATTATTTTCTCTATTAGCTTGGTCTTTCCAATTCCTCTTCTTGCCCCGACTATGCAGTAGGCTTGCATTGATTATTCTTTCATTTTTAATTCTACTTTAATGTTTTCTATGGCAGTTTCTGGATATTGTCCTCTTTCATCTTTCTCATATTTTTTAACCATATCCCATATCGTTATTAGTGCAATGGCTGTTGAAACTAGGGCTTCGATTTCCACTCCAGTCTTTCCCTCAGCTTTAACTATACTTGTTACATCCACTCTATCCTCTTTTACATCTACTTTTACTTCTATTTTTGTTAATGGTATTGGGTGGCATAAAGGTATAAGTTTAGGTGTTTGTTTTGCAGCTAGAATTCCCGCTATTTTTGCAGTAGCTAGAACGTTTCCTTTTTCTATTTCATTGCTTAATATTCTTTTGATGGTGGTTGACTTTAATTTTATTGATCCCTTAGCTATTGATGTTCTTAACTGAATTTTCTTATCCGAAATATCCACCATTCGTATTTCATCCTTCATTTTCTTCCCCCAAAAGCTTCTCAATTTTATTAAACATCTCCTCTATGATTTTTGCAATTGAATTATTCTCATTAAATTTAAATATTCGTATTCGTCCAAAGCGCTTTTCAATTATAACATTTGTTTTACATAGCTTTTCTAAGTGTTCTTCAACTGAGGTGTGACTTAGCCTAGTTTTCCTTGCAATTTCTGAGATGTTAAGTTCCTGATCTTTGATTAGTGTTCTAAGCACTCTGACTCGTCCTTTAGATGAGAAGATTTCTTCGATTAAATCTTTATTTTTATTCAATTCTTTCTCCTCCAATAAGTTTTGAAATTTCTCTTTCTATCGTTCCTATGGGCACTTCGGCTAAACCTATAGCGGTGCTTCTTCCTCTACGCTTAATATTGGATACCCTGGCTTTTATTATCCCCAAATTCTTTAGGTTTTGAACGTATTCCCATAACTTTGTATGTCCCCTTGGCTTTTCATTTATTTCTTCACATATGAGCCTATATGTCTTCTCAACGTCACTTATACTGACATAGGGTGTCTCCTTTGACTTTAACGCTCTTGCAATAGCTAAAAGTAATATTTTCTCGTGAAGGAGAAGACTTTCTAAGACTTCAATTCTTACAAATGGATGTATGTCAGATGCTGCTCTCCTAACATGCTCCAACAACACTCTTCTATATCCCTCAATTTCAGCATACTTTGCAGCTCTCCAGAGAAGTTCTAGTGCATATCTCGCGTCACCTACCTCTGAGGCTATATCGGCTATAAATATTATCACATTATCATCAACAACGTTTTCTTCAAATGCTTCTTCCACTCTTGCTTCTAAGATATCTTTTAATTGATCTCTAGTGTATGGTTCGAACCTAATGATATTGTGCATAAGTGTGCTTCTAGTGCTTCTATCCAAAGCTGGAAGAAAGGACGATTTTCTAGCAATAAATATAAAGCTAATTCTCTGTGGAAGATTCAATATTTCATCAGACATTCTAGTTAAATCATATAATGCTTCTTCTCCAGCTGTTCTAATAAAGTAGTCTACCTCATCCAAGGTTACCAGCGCATATATGTCCTCATTTTGAAGGCACTCCCAGAGTACATGAAATAGCTCTTGAGCAGAAAGCCCTCTTTCCGGAAATGTTGGTATCAACTTTCTTATTATGCGATTCAAAACCATGTATAATGTTCTATCTTTATGAC
>JANZKD010000251.1 GCA_025061245.1 Candidatus Culexmicrobium profundum | reverse complement strand
CTTCGCATCTAATAAACAATTCAATTTAAATATTCGATAAAATTTTGCATTACTTTTTAAGTAAACCTAGAATTCCCCCAATAATCCCCAACACTGTACCTACAATGAAACCTCCACCAACAAAAAAGCTTACAATAGAAAACACTAAGACTAGAATACTTCCAACCGTTTCATTACCGGGCTTATAAATTAAAACTGCACCAAAAATAATTATTAACCCAAAAATCAATGTGATTAGTCCTAAAATTGTAACCATTCCTGAAAGAAACTTTATGTTTCGCATCATATTTTCTAAAATGTGCCAGATGAAAAATGAAGATACAATCAACAACAATCTTAAAAGATTATTCATTTAACTAGAAATAAATGGTTAAGAGATTACTGTTGTTCACTTTCAATTATCGCTTTAATGTCTTTAATTACTCTTTCAGCTTCCTCTTGGCTAACGCTTTCTCCAGTTTTGAAGATATCCTCAATACTTTGTGAAATTACTTCATCTACTGTTCTTCCAGCTAGCGTTATTTTGCCTCTTTTCACTATTATTGGAGTTGGTTCAGTTACTGCTCCTCGAATTATGGCCATCTCTTCATTCACTGGAGTTACCACTAATGCACCAATAAATTTATCATCCATTTTAATGTTGAATATCTGATCTCCATACGAAGTAATCAATACCTTTTCAACGGTATATTTAACCTCTACTTCTGGTGGTGCTTTTATAGCTGATAATGCTTCTGATACAATTTTAGCAACTTCCTCGTCGGGTACTCTCTTAAAGTACTCTAATCTCAATGTATCATAGAGCCATTTTATTTTTCCATTTTCAATGTCATATTGAATTCTAGCTCTAACTACATCGCCTTTGTCGGATTTTAATTTATCAACAATTATTCGATAGAGAACTTGATTGAGTTCAGCAGCTGCTCTTGCAACTTCTTGTGACGTTACTTCTTCATTGCGTATTTCATTTCTTAACTGTGCAAATAATGTTTTTCTAATTTTATCAGCATATGCTCCTGCTATTATTAATCCAGTGCTCAGTTGAGCCATAATTATCACCCAGTAGAAATATGTAAATTAAATTAAAATATTTAATGCATTAATAATTGGTATACATACTTCACAATCTTTTCAAATTATTAAACTTGTAATAAGAATAATAGAGATTAAACCAACGATGATTAATACTATCAGAATACTAATGTTTAAGCCTATTTAAATGGATTTATACGAGGGCTTTATTCTCGATATTAACACGTCCTCTAGATTGTTTGGAAGTGAGCAGCAGAATGGAAGGTATCGAGGTTTAAATGTTGATGGTATTACAATTCTATCTAGAAGCCGTTGTTTTAATAATTTTAATTCAAGTTTCTCCGAGTAAACTCCTCTAGGTCTCATGCATCCTAAAGCTATCTCAGCATTGGGAATGATTTGTCTAGCATAATTAAATATTGAAACTACATCATCTATTGATGGCGGCTCTATAAATTGAAATGATGTTCCTTTTGCTTGCACTAATGTCAACATTATGATTACATATGGATTATAATCTTTGATTAAAGATAATAGCTTATATTCGCTCTTTATTTTTCCATAAAATGCTCCAATGAGAATATGTGGAGCAATATATGGAGGACCATATTCGTATAATGAATTAAGTGTTCTTTCAACATCTCTCCAAGTTGAATTCAGCTTCATAACATCACTCATTGTAAATGGATCTAGAACGTTTAAATCAACAATGTCAACTTTAGCATCACTCAATTGCTTAGCATATTCCCTATCAGCTAAACCTACATGAACGCTTATTATTAAATCTAAATCTCTCTTTATTTCTCTTATAACTGGCAAATACGGTTTAATAGGCAATTTACCATTCTTCATAAAGCCTCCACTTATCAAACAACCAAGAATACCATGTCTTTTCTTCAGATTTCTACATAGTTCATATAATTTCTTAGGTGATAAAGCAGGATACATTTCCTTCAAAAATTTCCCTTCACAATATTTGCATTTGAGGCCACACCATTCTCCAGTAATGGATATAGAAGGAAATAATGGTAGAGGCCTATATGCTTTAATCATAAGTCACACCATGAAATTCCATTCGTCACGCGAATATTTTTCTTCAGCAAGCTTCTTAGCTAATTTTAATTCTTCCTGAGTTAATTTTTCCTCTATAAATTTAACATTTAATGCTTCTTTAAAGCCTTCAATTAATGCTTGGAGAACTTCATCTCTACTAATTTCCCTTCCCAAAGCTTTTGATACTGTTATTACTCTTTCTTCAAGTTTAGATACACCCTTATCCTTCAATTTTTCAGGAACAATTTTTAAGGCTACAGCTAGAGTACCAATATCGGTATTATACATGAAGGTTCCATGCTGTAATACAACTCCCCTCTTTCTCGTTTGAGCTGAACCAGAAATCTTCTTTCCGAAGACCAATACATCATTTACTGGCTTAAATTCAGCAGTTAACCCAAGTTTCTTTAATGCTATAATTAAACCTTTACAGTATAGTTCATAGCTTCTAATAATGTCTTTTGGAGCCTCCCTTTCGGTTACAACTATTGAATAGGTTATTTCACCATTCTCATCATGAAATACTGCTCCTCCACCAGTTATTCTTCTAACAACTGAAATACCCTTTTTCTTACAGAAGTCTAAGTTAACTTCATCAATCATTGACTGGAAGTATCCTATGGTTATAGCTGAAGGTTTAAAGACGAAAAAACGAAGTGTGTTTGGGATTTTATTTTTAGACCGTAATATGAGCATAGCTTCATCTATGGCCATTTGCATGTAACCGTCGAATTCGTTTAGGTAGATTAGCCTCCAGTAATTCATGTAATCACCAATCTAAGCCTAAAATGGAGTTTTAGTTTATAACATTTTTTGGGAAGTAAGATTTTAATTGCTGCATTATAATCATAAGATCTTTCTTAACCATATCGATTGTAGGGTAATTATATAGTGGTCTTCGCGGAGGCTCATTATAAAAGGGTCTATTACAATTTGGACATCCCTTAGTAATAAAGGGGTTACCACTTCGTATTACTTTTAATAGCAGATCTCTAGGAAATATTATCTTGGTTAAGTCTCCATTTTCATCAAATTGAAAGTTTCTCATTGTTGCAGAGTGCTTAGTTATGAGAAAATGTGACAGTTGGATAGCTCTATATTTAGATTGTTCTGGTGGTTTTCTATTAGCTAATCGTGTTCCTTCCATTGGAGTGAAAGCGAAAAGTCCTATTCGTATACCTCTATTATGTAGCTTTAACATTAATTTAATGAAATCAATGTCTCTTTCACCTAAACCATAAATTAAATGCACTGAAACTCTGCCTCTTCCAAATATCCTCAATGCCTCATCAATTAACTTCAATGTTTTTTCCCAAGAAAACGGTGATTTAATTTTTTCGAATAAACTTTTAGTTGCAGCATCAACTCCTATTCCTATGCGCTCCACTCCTGCTTCTTTAAGCTTAACTAAGTCGCTTACATTTCTAGGATAAATCGATACGGAAATAGGAATATTCACTTTAGACTTTAAGTGGTTTACTATTTCAAGTGTTTCATTAACATAGTTGGGATAAATTAAAACTTGGATACAAATTCTTTTAAATTCACTTGATCTTTCAAGTGAATTTAATACTTTTGAGAAGGGATATCTTGGCCAGATTACTCGTGAAAGATATTCGCTTCCAGTTTTACTAGTTCTTGCCTGAGTACAGAAGCCGCAATTTCCTAGACACTTTCCGGGATAATAAGTCATTAAATAAGCTGTTGTTGGTTTTGCTAGCATCTTAATTTTAGTTAAACCAAGAATTGCTGCAGTTCCAATTGAAACTCTAATATACTTTAACATGTTAATCTCTACCAACAGCTTTCATTATAGCTTTAACAAAATCAACTGGCTCAATTAGAGGTGTAATTATATTCTCACGCTTAAAGAATCGTTCAACTGCATTTAGTAGAGTTGATTCCTCTAGACTTAAATTTATAAGTTCATTCTCAAGTTTTCTGATAGCCTCTTCAGGATACATAAAGAAGTCTCCTGTAAATCGTATGCTTTTTATTTTATTATCAGTTACATCTAGTTCAACCTTAATTAGCTTAGCGGCTTTATATGCAGCTTTAAACTTCATATTGGAAACCTCTAGTAATTTAATTCTATAAATCAGTACAAATAGTGTTTTCTTGTATGAATATTTAATTTATAGCTCAACTTTCTTCTACAATTTTTACATAAATGCAGGTATTTTGACAAATCCTCTTTTGCAATATCTTTTATCTGTGCATTAATTTGAGTTAAAATTCGTTCTTCAATTTTGTTTAATTGTCTCTCAGTTGTGATAGGTGTTCCACAATTTTCACATTTAAATAACGGAAGTTCTAATCTCACTATTAACTGACCCTTAACGTTATTTGCTAATTCAAAATCAGTAGTTAATTTAATTGCATCTTCTGGGCAAATTTCTTGACATCTCCCGCAAAAGATGCATTTCGACAATTTTACTTCAAGTATTCTTAATTCACCTTCATCATGATAAGTGTCGGCTCCACTGCTGCATTGAACTGTGCATGCTCCACATCCAATGCACTTTTCATCGTCAAATTGTGGTTTTCCACGTAATCCTTTAGGAACTTGACTATACTTTTCTTCAGGTCCCCCAGCTGGATAAGTGATTGTTACTGGTTTAGATAAGGCTGATAAGGCTTCCTTTAAGGCTTTTAACATTTACACCACTCCTAAACTCCTAATAATAAGGGAGAAAATTAACGAGATTATTGAGAGAGGCCACATTCTAGTTAAGACCCATTTGAAAGCTTGATCTATTTTGAATCTTGGCATTAAGGCATGTATTAAGGAAAGTATAAAGGTTACTATAAGGGTTAGAATTATAAAGGTAATGACATTTAACAATGTGAAATTTGAGATTTGTCCTCCAGCTAGAAAGAGATCTATGAAGAAAGCAACTAAAGTTACTGTCATAAAGTATTTTGAAAGATAAATTAAGCCTAATAACTTACCTGAATATTCAGTGCATGGACCTGAAACTATTTCAACTTCAGCTTCAGATATGTCAAAGGGTTTTAGACGTAATTTGCCGAGAATTGATAATAAGAATGTTATAGCCGCCATTGGATTT
>JANZKD010000106.1 GCA_025061245.1 Candidatus Culexmicrobium profundum | reverse complement strand
ATACTGGTGAAGTTATGCTTCGATTATTACATAGGGTTACAGGCCTTAAGCACTACTGGTAAGAAGCTGGTTTGTGGTGATGAAAGAGCTTTCGTTTATGCTGTTAGGTACAAGGAAGTCCCAGGACCTGGTGACACTTCTGTAGAGGCAGGTACAATAGCTGCTTTTGGATACGTAGATAGCGATGGATACGTCTATCTGCCTTTTGCAGATACAGGGGTTTATGATGGGAAAGGACAACCGTATCAATACACGGTGAGAATTGTATGGTTTGGAGTAAATGTGTATGACAGCTATGATAAGGAAGTATTCTATAAGATATTAACTCCAACTGTCTTTTACACTGCAGTTGCGGACGTATATGATGTAACAGTTAAATTAACTGATGACGTTGGTAGAGCATTGCCAGATATAGTTTATGCCTTCGAGGGTATCGCTTCAGAGTATGAGCAAAGTGGTAAAACTGGTAGTGATGGAACATTCACTGCGATTCTTGTGCCAAAGGGTGACTACATGTTAACTGCACGGTGGCCAATAAAGGACATCAAGATACTCGAAGTTGACTTAACCATTGATGAGAACTATGCAGAATTACCAGTAAAGTGCAAGGTGTATGACGCTACGTTTACATTTAAGACAGTAAGAGGTTCTCCACTAGCCAATGCATATGTGAAGATTATGTATCCAGATGACAGATCCATGGAAGGTACAACCAATGAATATGGTGAGCTAAGCTTCACACAGATACCTGTCGGTGAGGTTGAAGTAACTGAGGTTACATGGCTTGATACTCCAATAACTCTTGTAGAGTCCAAAGTTACTATAGATAAAACTGGGGAGTATGCATTTACTGCTTCAAATGTATACATCTTAACTGTAAGGGTTATGGGTACTAGAGGGCAAGGTTTAGGTCCGTCCACTGTTACAGTGTTCTTAGGCGAGAGAGAAATAGCAACCATTGAAACTGACAGTTCAGGTGTAGGAGAATTAGAATTACCAGCTGCATCCTATACAGTTAAGGCGAACTTCAAGGGTAGAACCGCTGAGGGTACAATTTCACTAACCAAGGACGACTCACTAACAGTTACAATTGACGTATTTGCAACCATACTCGGAAGACCATTCAGTACAGCTGAGTTCTTCGGAGAATTAGTATTACTGCCTATAGTGATTGCAATTGTAGTCTACTTAGTAGCCTACGAGTACTACGCTTGGAGAAGGCGGCGGTTGGCGGTAGTTCCACCTACTCCAACTTAAGTTGGAGTAGGATAAAATCCAAAATCCCCCTTTTTCTTTGCATTTAAATCCTATGAATGAGGATAGATTTATTTATATTATATATTTGACTTGAAATATTACTGGGTGTGTTCTTTGAGTGTTAAACGAGTTGTTGCATTTTTCTCAGCTTTCTTAGGTTTGGCTGGAATTTATTTTATTGCCTTTATTGATAATAGGTTGAGGCTTGAGTATAATCTTAAGGAGCCTAGTGATGCTTATTATATTGGTTTGACTTTGCTTATTATTTCTGTTGCTATTTATATTATCCCCGTAATTTTTCCTCCTAAACGTTACATTCCGGTTCCATCCTATACTTTGAAATGTCCTTTTTGCTTTAGTTCATTGAAGCTAGTTAATGGGGTTTATAAGTGTGAGAATTGTGATTATGTTATTGATAGTTCTCCAGTTCTTGTTTCTATGCGTGATTTAGCTTCATTGGTTGATTTGGCATTGCTTAACTGTAGTTATAATTGCAAGTATATTGCTCCTGTAGGTGGGTGTTCAGCTTTAATTAGATATGCTAAGCTTCTTAATGCAGAGTTGCCTTTAAATTGTCCTTTGAGATTGAAGAATTTATCCAAAAATAAGAAAAAGATTTAGGAATTTATTCTCTTCTCTCTTCTAGTAATCTGTTTATTGCATCTACTAATAATTCTCCCTGTTCTTTAGTTAATTCTGGTACTTTAATTCTCTTAATTCCTTCAGGTGTTCTTTCTTCAACTACTACTTCACCGTCTGGAGTGATGTAAGCACGCTCTATATCATCCACGTATATGTCCTTTGGGAATAGATGTTTAAATGCCCATCCTAAAATTCTATTCAGACTTTTATGTTCTTCAATCATATACTCGAGAAAGGCTTTTGGCCCCTCTTTTAAGTCAATTTCTAATTTTTCTTCAGTTAATACGATGACGTATTGTTTAGTTTCAAAGGCTACTCTAGCTTCCACTTAATAAACCTCCTGTATCTTGAAAATATTATGGATAATATTGGGATATAAACGTTAATATTAAAAGTTTTTTTACTTTTTAAATATTTTCTTTAGGAATCGTCCTCTTTCAACTAGTGCTGACATTGCTTTTACTGCTCTTTCAACTTCTGGATATGATGGGATGCCTCTTCTTTGATATTCTAGTAATATTTTTTGGGTTGGTGTACCTCCTGTGGCTGCTATCAATATTGGTTTTTCACTTTTTCTAAAAATTTCTTCTATTTGGTCAACTATTGTTTCATTCATCATTGGTGGATGAATTAAGACTATTGCTATTATTCCATCTACTTTTGGATCATTTGTAACGATTTCTAGAACTTTTCTGTACATTTCTGGTGTTGCATTACCTGTTAGATCTATTGGGTTGTGTGCTATTGCAAAGGGTGGTAAAATTCTCCTTAATTTTTCTATGGTTTCTTCTTTTAATTCTGCTAGTTTTAATCCTACTCCTCTAACATTGTCTGTTAATTTGTCTACTGCCATTACGCCAGCTCCTCCTCCATCAGTTACAATTGCAATGTTTTCGCCGAATGCAATTTTTCCTGCTGCTAATGCTCTTGCATAATCGAATAGTTCATGGGTGTCATATGCCCTAATCATCCCTGCCTTTTTTAGTGCAGCTGAAACTATTTCATCTTTTCCAGCTAGGGCTCCAGTGTGTGAGGATGCTGCTTTTACTCCTGCTTCAGTTCTTCCAGCTTTAATTGCAACTATTGGTTTTTTCACTGAAACTTTTTTTGCAATTTCAATGAATTCTCTTCCATTTGCAATTTCTTCTAAATACATTGTTATAACTTTGGTGTTTTCATCGTTCATTAGGTATTTGAGTAAATCTACTTCATCTATATCTGCCTTATTTCCATAGCTTACGAAGACGCTTAAGCCTATTTCCTCCATGGCAAGCCAGTCTAGGAATGCAACTCCCATTGCTCCGCTTTGGGATATGAAGGCTATATTTCCTTTCTTTGGTCTAAGAGCCTTTTCTGGTGGTAGGAATAATGTGTCAAGCTTAGTGTGGGGATTGTAGACTCCTAAGCAGTTTGGTCCCATTACTCTAATTTTATATTTTCTCGCTATCTCAATAACTTCTCTTTCAAGTTTAACTCCTTCCCCTCCAACTTCCTTAAATCCGCCTGAGATTATTATTGTATTTTTAACTCCCTTTTTGCCACATTCTTCTAATACTCTTGGTACTATGGGTGCTGGTACTGCTATTATGGCTAAATCTACATAATCTTTAATGGCTGTAATGCTGGGGTAAACTTTTAATCCCTGTATTTCATTTGCCTTTGGGTTTATGGGGTAAATTGGACCTTGATATCCTGACATTATTAGTGATCTAAGAAGTTGATAGCCTATTTTTTCAGGCTTTCTTGAAACTCCTATTACTGCTATACTCTTTGGATTGAAGAATGCTTTCAATCCATCTTTGTCCAATTTCTCCACCTTTATTGAATTGACGTTTACGATTAATTAGATTTGCTACTTAAACTTAAATATGGGATTTAGTCTTAATTTTTAAGGTGCAACTTATGCCCCGTGTAAGTAGAGCTAAGAGAAAGGTTTTGAGGCATGTTTCAACATTGGCTAGGTACTCTTACTTTGAAAATTATAGTGCAGCTGAAAGGTTGTTGAATGAGGTTAGAGAGGACTTTAAGAAGAGGGGTGTTTGGGGTCAAGGATGCTTCATGGCTGTTAAGGGTATGATTGCTTCGGGGAGGGAGAATCTTTCAATTTCATTTTTCTTAAGAGCGAAGCAGTCTGATCCATCTTCATTAAAGGAGATGCATGAATCCTTAATGAAGGATTTGGCGAGGGAGAATATTGATGATTTTGAAAGAGGCTTCTTGGAGGCATGGTTAACTATACTTGAAACTTTCATTGAAATTAAGAAGGCTATGATGAAGAGGTAGTTGTGATGAAAGTTATAATTGAGCATTGTGAGTCCATATTAAGTAAGTGGCTTTGGTTTGAATATTCTAATTGTTCTAAAATCGTGGGGAAGAATAATTTGATCTTCACTAATGTACGTGAAGATGAGATTTCTAATAAACTGAGTAGACTTGGAATAGTGTTCAATGAGAGCATTATATCCCTAGTTAATAGGGGTGCTTTTAATTGTAATGAAATAATAATTCTGGATTTAGAAGCCACTACTCCCTTAGGTCCTTTGGATTTTAAGGGTTACACTAAAGTTGTTATTGGAGGTATTTTGGGAGATCATCCTCCTAAGGGGAGGACCTATAAGCTGATAACTAGTAGACTTCCCAACTGTGTTTCAAGGAATCTTGGTCCATATCAATTTTCAATTGATGGTGCAGCCTATGTTGCTTTACAGGTTAGTTTGGGTAGAAGTTTAGATGAAATTCCTATAGCTTTGGGATTTAAAATTAAGGTGAATGAGTTTCATGAAATATATTTGCCCTATGCTTTCCCTATAGTTGACGATAAACCGTTGGTTTCTCGAGACCTAATTGAATATTTAAAGTCTAATGAAATTGTGGAGGATGAGTTGAAGTCAATTCAGTCATCTCTTCATGAAGCATGATGTTATGGCGGTGTTACATAGAAGAAGTTGTAGAGTATAACCCATGGAATTATCCAGAAGGCTAAGAATGGTGCTAGGCCATTAAAATAAATTTCTTCAGGTCCTGCAAAGTCTGATTTGGATAACTTTAACACATATTTAATAATGTAGAATGAGAGTCCATAAATGAATATTCCCACTGCAATACCTAGACCTTCAGTTAGTTCAAATGCTGTACATATGATTGCTGATATTAATCCGAGGATTCCTCTTGTTATATAAACCTTCGTGGCTGCCTTCACATTTATCCCATCCGTAGTACTTAAATTTACGTGTTTAAACCATTCACATAAGCTTTCCGCTTTGGTGA
>JANZKD010000228.1 GCA_025061245.1 Candidatus Culexmicrobium profundum | reverse complement strand
AGTAGTTTGGGCCTCCCAAATGCTAAAAAATAGAGGACTTGTAGAGATAGAAGAACTTGTTAAAACATGGTATCAAATTGGAAGAGAAGGAGAAAAATATCTTGAAAAATGCTTCCCAGAAATACGGTTAATATACAGGGTGAAAGAAGCAGGAGGAGAAGTAGAATTAAGCAAAATAAAACTCGAAGAAGATGAAGTAAAGTATGGCGTCAGCTGGGCAATAAGGAGAAAATGGATAAAAATACTTAGAAAGGAAGGAAAAATAACATTAATCCTAACAGAGGAAGGATTGAAGGCATTAGAGAAACCCTATAAGCCAATGCAAGTTCTCATCAAGATAAAGAATAAAGAGAAGCTTTCTGAAGAAGACCTCACAGTAATTAAGGAGCTTAAAAACAGAGGAGAAATATTAAGAGAATTTAAAACAAAGATTATTCGAGTAAAATTAACAGGGAAAGGAGAGAAAATAGCTAAAAAAATAAGGCCTGAAGAAGAAGTAAGCGAGTTAACCAGAGAATTAATAATCACAGGTAAATGGAAAAAAGTCTTCCTAAGACCATATAACATTGAAGTTCCAGTTGCAACACCCATAAGAGGAAGAAAACATCCATATAGAGAAATAATTGATGAGATAAGAGAGTTATTAATAGGTTTAGGATTTGAAGAAGTATCAAGCCCACCAATAGAAGTAAACTTCTGGAATTGTGATGCACTATTCATGCCTTCAGATCATCCAGCCAGAGGAATCCACGACATATTCTACATAAAAAATCTGAAAGCCAAACAAGTTGCTAAGGAGAAAATATGGAACAACGTTAAAAGAACACATGAAAATGGATGGACAACAAATTCAACAGGATGGGGGCACTGGGATCCAAAACTAGCATTAAGACTAATACTGAGAAGCCAAACAACTGCAGTTTCAGCAAGATACCTCTCAACTCTAACCGAAAAAGACTTACCAAAGAAAATGTTCACAATAGATAAAAACTATAGACCAGACAGAATAGACTCCACCCACCTACCAGAATTCAATCAATGCGAAGGAATAGTTGTTGGAGAAAACGTCAACCTCAGACACCTAATAGGATTCATCAAAACAATAGCTGAAGCCTTTGGAATAAAGGAAGTCAAATTCCAGCCAGCATTCTTCCCCTTCACCGAGCCAAGTGTAGTAGGCTACATAAAACATCCAAAACTAGGATGGATAGAGGCACTACCAGGCGGAATATTCAGACCAGAAGTAGTACTCCCACTAGGAATAAAGGTTCCAGTACTAGCATGGGGACTAGGCATAGATAGACTAGCCATGGTAGCACTAGACATAGAGGATATTAGAATGCTACTAACACACGACTTAAACTGGCTTAGAAACAAACCCATACCATCAATATGGAGGTGGTAATAATGCCGACAATCACAATAGATCTAGAAGAATTGAAGAAAATGACGCAAATAACAGATCTAAACAGCATCATAAATGCAATAACTCAATTTAAAGGGGAAGTAAAAGAAATTTCAGATGACGAAATAACAGTTGAACTTGAACCAGATAGACCAGACCTCCTAAGTGTTGAAGGCTTAGCTAGAGCATTAAAAGGATACCTCGAAATTGAAACAGGACTACATAAAGCATCAACAATTAAGCTTGAAAAATCAAATCTAACAGTGAAAGTAATCAATGCAAAAGTCAGACCATACATAGCATGCGCAATCGTCAAAGACTTAAAACTAGATGATAGAGCAGTTAGAAGCTTAATGCGAATGCAAGAAGCACTACATTTAACCATGGGGAGAGATAGAAGAAAAGTAGCCATAGGATTCCATGATCTAAGCGCAATTAAACCACCAATCATCTACACTGAAGCAGATGCAGAAACAGAAATTATACCACTAGACATGCCAATAGCAATGACTCTAGAAGAAGTATTAATCAATCATCCAAAAGGAATAAGCTACAAACACCTAGTACAAGAAGGATACCCAGTATACATAGATGAAGAAGGAGTATTCAGCTTTCCACCAATAATAAACAGTGAAAGAACAAGAGTAACAGAAAAAACAAAAGACCTATTCATAGAATTAACTGGAATCGATAGCAAAGCTGTTAAACAAACACTCAACGTAATAATATTCAATCTAATCGATAGAGGAGGAAAAATAGAAACAGTAAACGTAGAATATGTCGATGAAAACAAAATAGAAGTAACACCAGACTTAACACCAAGAAAAATGAGGTTAAAAGTAGATGAAATACTAAATCTAATAGGAATTAAGATAAATGCTAATCAAATAGCCAAATTACTGGAAAAAATGAGATACGGCATAACAAATATAATTGACAATAAGGAAATCGAGATACTAATACCAGCCTATCGAGTAGATGTTCTACATAAAGTCGACGTAATAGAAGACGTAGCAATAGCATATGGATACGACAAATTAACCCCTGAAATACCAAGCATAGTAACAGTTGGAAAACCCTCAAGAATGGAGATAATCGAAGCAAAAATAAGGCAATCCCTAATAGGACTCGGCTTCCAAGAAATCTTATCATTCACACTATCCAGCAGTAAACTCCAAACAAGAGAAATGAATATAGAAGAAATGAAGCTAGTAGAAATAGAAAATCCAATATCATCCGAATTAAACGTTTATCGAAGATGGATACTACCCCACCTAATGAGATTCCTATCACTAAACAAGCATGTAAGCTATCCACAGAAAATCTTCGAACTAGGCTATGTAGCCATACCACATAAAGAAGAGATAATTACATTGAGAAACACCTCTGTAGCAATAGCATCAGCCAAAACATCCTTCGCTGAAATTCAAGGAGAACTACAAGCATTCACATTAGATTTAGGATTAAATGTAAAGCTAAAAAGAATAGAACATCCATCCTTCATAGCAGGTAGAACAGCAGCCATAACAGTAAACGGTGAAATTATAGGAATAATTGGAGAAATACACCCACAAGTTCTAAACAATTTCGAAATAGAAGTACCGGTAGTAGCATTTGAAATAACACATTACAAACCAGAATATCCCAACAGCAGTAAAAAACCATTATCAATAAGGGGTGGAATTAAAGCAGAATGGCTAAGTTAACCAATACTCACAAACAGTAAATTAATCATCAACTACACAGTATTATACGAGGAGATCACATGAAAGACTTAGCCCTAAAAAGCATTGAATATGCATTAGAAAAAGGTGTAGAATACGCTGATGCCAGATTAGAGAAACATTACAACGAAGTAATAACGGCTTCAAATGGAAAAATTGAGAGAGCAGTAGTAAACAGGAAACAAGGTATTGGTATCAGAGTACTCGTAAATGGTGCATGGGGTTTTCAATCAACAACAAATTTAACAATGAGCGGAATAAAAGAAGCAGTTAACAGAGCATATAGAGTTGCTAAAGCATCAAGCAAATACATTATGCAAAAAGTAGAGTTAGCCCCTGTAAAAACATATGTTGATTCCTACAAAACACAAGTTAAAATGGATATTGAAGACATCTCCTTCGAGGAGAAACTGAGCAACATAGTGAAATGGGAAAAAGAAATACATGTAAACGAAAGTATAAAACATGGATTAATAGACTACACAGGAATAAAAATAGATAAAACATTTGTAAATAGTGAAGGAACAAAGATTAGATTCCTAAACTCAATAACATGGATCACAATAAAAGCCACTTCAAAAGAAGGAGAAATAACTCAAAGCTATGAAGAAGTCATTGGACATTCAGGCGGCTACGAAATATATCAAATTCAAAACATAGAAGAAATTTCAAGATCAATTGGCGAAAAAGCATGTTCACTATTAAAAGCAGAACCGGTTAAAACTGAAAAAGATGCAATTGTAATTCTCGATCCAAACTACCTAGCACTATTAGTACATGAAATAATAGGTCATCCAAGTGAAGCCGATAGGGTTTTAGGTAGAGAAGCAGCATGGGCTGGAACTACATGGTGGACGGGTAAGCTAGGCCAACAAATAGGAACAGAATACTTAACAGTCTATGACGATCCAACAATTCCAGGAACACTTGGATACTACCTATATGATGATGAAGGTGTAAAGGCTAGAAGAAAAATCTTAATCGAAAAAGGAATACTCAAAGAGCACATGCAAAGCAGAGAAACAGCAAGCATATTTAATACTGAACCAAACGCAGGAATGAGAGCCATAACATATGAATACATTCCATTAATAAGAATGTCAAACACTTTTTGGGGAGAAGGCGACTGGACATATGAAGAATTAATTGAAGACACAAAAGAGGGATACCTAGTAATCGCAATGAAAGAGCCGTCAATTGACGATAAACGATACAACTGGACAATAAGTGCACAAGAAGGATATAAAATACAAAATGGTGAACTAACAGTTCATCTAAGAGATATTGCTTTATCATCAACAGCTCCAAAATTCTTTAAAAGCGTCGATGCAGCCACAAAGAAAGCTAAAATCCTACCAATACCTGGATGCGGTAAAGGAGATCCAATGCAAGCACTATACGTAGGTAATGGAGGGCCATACATAAGAGGAAAAGCTACAATAGTAGGGGTGAAATAATGAGAATCATCGACAAGTTAAAAGAAAAAGGTGAACAGACACTAAAAATTGCGAGCCAAATGAAAATAGATGAAGCCGAAGCATATCTGGTGTACAATAAAGTTCTAACAATTAGACTAGTTAACAATTCAATCTTCGAAGCAAAAGGAATAGAAGACATTGGATTAGGAGTGAGAGTGATACTAGGTAATGGGCTTGGATTCAGTTCAACCAGCGACCTATCACAAGAAGGAATAATAAAAACAATAGAATCAGCAATCAAAGCAACAAAAACTAGAACTATTCCCAAAAACTACTCATTCCCCAAACCAGCTAAAAAACCATTAATTGAAGGAATCTATGACAAAAAACTGGCAGAACTACCAGAAGAAGAAGCAGTTGAAATAGCATTCCAAATGATTAATGAATCTCTAAATTATAGCACAAAAATAGAAGATAACGCAGGAGTGTTAAACATAATTGAATACCATACTGTCATAATGAACACCCATGGATTATGCATGGATGATAGTGGAACATTCTTTGAAGCAAGCTTAACAGCAACAGCTAAAGAAGCATCAACTACATCAGAAGGATCAAAATCAATTGCAGGT
>JANZKD010000230.1 GCA_025061245.1 Candidatus Culexmicrobium profundum | reverse complement strand
ACCTGAACTATTAGAAATAATTCCACTAAGAAATATCAAATCAATTCAACTCACAGATGACGGAGTAAAAATATACTATAGAGCTGCAGTGGAAGAAAACATTTATGAAGAGAAAACATGGAACTTTAAGCTCAAACCAATCGATGCAAATAAACTTTACAGAGAAATTTTAGAAAGAATCAGGGAACTAAAAAGAAAACCTAAAGAAATTAAACTAAAGAAAAAATGGTTGGCAATGATATTTGATGATGAAAACGTCATTGGGATAAATAGAAAATACCTAGTAATTTATGACCCACTTGTCTATAAGGCATATAGGACATATAGGAAGCATAGAAATTGGATAACAAAACTTTATATGATGTTTTCAATAACAGGTCATGTTCCCCCTATAAGGATCCCCTTAAAGAATATAAAGGAGACAAAGTTAATACCAAAAAAGTCAAGTGAAAAACACTATGTAGTTGAAGTTACATATTTAAGAAAGAAAGATAAAATAGAAAAAATAAAACTGAAATTTAAGGATTATATTAATGCTAAAAATCTGATAGAAAAACTGAAAGAAGCAATTAAAACAGCCGAACCAATAGTAGAGGTAAAGGAGGAAAGAATAAATCCAATAATTCTCGTAACATTATCAATTTCATTCTTAGCACCCTACATTATATTTTCAAGAAACTTAAATTACAATCCACTTCAAGCACTACTACTATCAATTATAATATCCATAGCTACAACTCTAGCATCATACATAGCGTTAAAGAAAATTAGGGGCAATAATCTTAATCAACAATAAATGGCTCTTCAGGAAAAATTGCAACAGCAGGTTTCTCCATACCTTCAATAAAAATTGATCTACACATTCCAGCAGTATTAAATGCAAATCCATAACCACCAGTCTTATCAACAGCAATGATACCAGCAGTATTATCTCCAATCCTCCTAGTTAACACTGCGATAGCCTTTTCACATGCCTCCTGCGCTGAGAAACCATTTCTCATAAAGTCGCAACACATCTTCGATAGAGTTACCTTGGCAATAGCCTCTCCAACTCCAGAGGCAGAAGCAGCTCCAGCCTCATTATCAGCATAAAACCCACAGCCAACCAGAGGAACATCACCAATTCTACCTGGAAGCTTCAACCAATAACCACCAGTGGAAACTGCTGAAGCAACATTACCATCAGAGTCAATGGCCACTGCACCAACAGTATCTAGGAAATTAAATAAATCTGGAGAGGACATAACTATCTCTCTAATCTTTAACATTCGCTTTCTTTCACCCTTAATCCAAGCATCATAAACTTTCTTGAAACGCTCCAATTTTTCCTCTGTTATCAATGAAGAATCAGGCTTAAAACCGAAAAACTCAGCTAATCGTTCAGCTGAAACACCTGCTATTAAAATGTGATCTGTTTCCTCCATAATTCTCCTCGCAATTGAAATAGGATTTCCAAAATTAGAAATACAGGCTACAGCTCCCACATTAAGCGTTTTACCATCCATTATTCCAGCATCCATTTCAACCCTCTTATTTAAAGTTAACACTGAACCTAAACCAGCATTAAAGGCGCCACTATCCTCCATTAATTTAACTGCATACTCAACTGCATCAAGCGCTGATTTAGAGATAAGAACTTCAAAGCTCTTAACTGCTATTTCATTTAAAAGAACTCTTCTTCTTTGAAGAGCCTCCTCTGAAAAAAGCCTATAGTTACCTGCACCACCATGAATAAAAATTAATGGTTTAATCCCCAATTCACCTCACCTAAAATTAACATAACTACTTGCTACTTTCTAAACCGCTGGATTCAATTAAACCCCAAACACCAGGAGACAACTGTTCAAAATAATGTTTATAGTCACACTTAGGACAAATTAAATGTACATAGATTTTTTCATTTGACTTCATAAAATTCTTTACATTTAATTCAATTAAGAGAAGAGAACTATTACATTTAACGCACTTCAATAGATTTCTAATATCACTTAGAACCCTTGTAATGGCAGCATACTTCATGAGAATCCCTCCGCTCAAAATGAAAACAAAATTAATTTAAAAAAATTGCGCATACCATTCATTTTAAAGTTCATATATAGAGAATTTATATAGGATTATAGAGGAGAGAGAGATGGGTGAAAGTTTGAAAAGCAGATCGATGCCATCAACACTAATCATCGAAATCCCTGAAAACGACTTAGCGAGAAAAATGGCGATAATAAATGAATTACATAAAAATAGGATAGTATACGATATTGATGATGCAGGAAACATTCTAATTGACGGCTTCGGCTTAGAGAAAGTTAAAGAAGATCGCGCTGAATCATTCTTCATTAAATATGAAGTCTCAATTAATAAGCCATTAATTAAATGGGTCTATGTTAAAGCCAAGAACCCAAACATATATTATAGAATAAAGGCAATACACTGTCCAACAACTAAAGCCTATATTAGAGCACTTAAACGCAGAATGCTGCCTCCAAGCTGCCTAAAAATGGCAGCATATAGTCAAAAGTCATAATTTTAACGTATTGACCTAATTAAAATTAAGGTTTAAGACAGAGTTTACATCCCCTCTTAGTTTTAAAGAACCTCTTAATCGTAACAGTACAAGATGGACAGATCTTTCTCCCACAATTAGGACAAACAACTACATGTTCTGGACAAACAATTCTTCCACATGCAGGACATCTAAAGGCATGCTGCTCACATAGAGTTTTACCACATATCGAGCAGACATATTGCTCCTCATCTATACAGAATGTCTTTCCACATACTTCACACTTCCATGAATCATTAACACAAACATTTCTATTACATTTCGAGCATTTAGTTATGCAATCTGGGCAGAAAAGTTTCTTGCAAATTTCACATTCAACAGCAGCCAATGAACATATATTTTTACCACAACCCGCACACTTCAATAAATGCTCTTCAAAATGCTCCTTACAATAGGGTAAAGCGCAGTCATCACAATATATAATGTGCTTCGAACAATACGCTTTATCTAAACCACACTTAACACAATGCTTTACACAATTCTCACATAACAATGCACCGCAAACCGCGCATTTAAATTGCAGCTCATTACTACAGAAAGTTAATTTACATTCACTACAAGTCCAGGAATGTTCTGGACAAACCGGCTTTTCACATACTGAGCAAATCTTTACATGCTCAGGGCAAACTGGTGAAAGACAAACACTACAAAGCCAATTTTCATGCAATTCACTTATAGTTTCACCACAATAAACACATGAACCAAATTGACCTTTACCATTAACTCCATTCCACTGAATATCAATAATCGACTCACCAAGCTCACTTGTAACCTTAACAGTAGCATTAAAAATTGGAATCCAAATTAACTTAATATCCTGCAATTCTACTTCATGCTGCTTAGGTAGAACTAGAATAGACTTTACCGGTGAATCACGTAGCTTAATTAGAGATTCCCTAATAGACTTAACTTTCGAGTTAAAGTCTTCCTTAAGATTTCTTATTGCTTCCTTTTCACCCTTAATTTTAATAGCAAGGTCATCTAGCTTCCTTTTCAATCGAGCAACTTTAAGCTCTCTACTTCTAATTTGATTTGAAATTTTAAGGGTAGGTTTTCCACTTCTCCTCGCCCTTGCCAATAAAGTTTTAAGCTCTTTAATCTCCTTCAAAATATCCTTTAAGACGTGAGCAGTTATAGTGGCCTCGTCATTTAGAGACTTTAAACGAAGATTATGCTTTTCAAGTTCCCTCTCATATCTTACCTTCAATTTATCCACTTTTTCATCTAATCTACTCTCAAACTCTTTACGAATTCGAGTTTTAAATGATTTTAAATCCTCATCGGGTTTAGAAGTTAATTTAAAGGCGGAATGATAAAAAATTTTTCTTGAAGTGGAGGAAATAACGGATTTTACAAATTCATCCTTAAGTTCATTGATTCCATCTAAATTTAAAAGCTTATGATTAACCTTCATGAAAGTATAGTTTTCCTCCGGATTACTCTTTAAGAGACTAGGCTTTATATCATTAATATTAACTTTAAAGGCTTCATGGGAAAACCAATTTAAATCACTCAAACCCTCAAAAATTGGTGTAAAGCAATCTACAGTCAAAGTATATGATATAGGCGGTCTAGATCGTTCAATATTAACTAAAGCTTTACAGTAAATTGCAGGAGCATATTTTCCTTTAACAGATAGTAACTCAACTTTATATGGCTTGTTTCTCTCAATCAACTTACGCATATACTTGCCATTAAATTTAGCCTTAACAAAAAACTGTTCAATTATAGGCGGAATCCTCGGAGGAGTTACAGGCTTAGTAACTTCAATTTCACCATATCTGGCCAATAATTTTTTAACCCGCCTCTTAGCTTTTTCAAGCTCTTTTGGAGAAACAAAATCCAATGGATTAAAACCAGGTGCACCATGCTTAGTCTCTCTACATCTAACCCTAACAAGTAAGGGTATACGCTCAACAGCTTCGCCAGTTATAATTGCCTCTCCTGACTCCAGCCAAGTAATATCTCGCTCCCACTCCCTTGAAAGACCACCACCCTCAATAGTTATCCTAACATCATTAGGATCAGTAAGTCTATGAATAATCCAAGTTCCACTCAAACTTCTAACAGTAGTATCAAGTAACTGTGGCCGCTGAGTAATTACAATTAAATTTGCACCAAACTTTCTACCCTCTTGAGAAAACTTCCTTAAAACTTGAACCGAAGGCAATTTTTCCCTACCGGCAAATCTATGAGCCTCATCCAAAAACAAGTAGAAGGGCTGAACTTCACCCTTAATTGCAGCGTCAAGAAGCTGAAACACCAATTCAGTCACAATTTGAACTTGCTCTTCATTTGAAAGACCCCTCAAATTAACTATAACACATTGACCAGTCAAAACTAAATCTCTAGGAGAAAACAACTTTAATTGACTAATATCTAGATCTGCCCCTGGATTAATTGTTAAATCTCCAAACTCAATAACCTTATCAGCATAACTCCTAGGAGAAACTTCAAATTCAGGGCAAGGAGAATCAGCCTCAACCTTCAAACTTGAATACTCACCATGAATATCAACAACAACTAATGGAATACCCTTCTTCAAAAATTCTTCAATCAAAACACCAGCAGTATAAGATTTACCTGAACCAGGCTTACCAACAATAAATATACGGTTAAGCCTCTTAACTGGAAGAAAAACCTTATAGGGATAACCCTT
>JANZKD010000193.1 GCA_025061245.1 Candidatus Culexmicrobium profundum | reverse complement strand
CTAACTTTCTCTGAAGCTATCAAAGCAAACTTATATGGCAGAATATAGTCAATATTTAAAGGCATGTGATAACCATGCTGCTCAATGGACCCTACTGGAATAATAATCACGCTATTATCTCTATTAAGTCTAGCAACCTCACTCCAAGTCAAATTTTCAAGTGTTAAAGCCAAGTCAATTCACTCCAAGATATTCTAGAAAAATATTAACAACTAGCTATTTAACTAGATTTTCGTCAACCTTAATTGAGTATATTTAATGCCCCGATAATTCTCCTAGAATAGTTATTCTTAACAATTTAAATCTAACTTAAAAACCATAGAGATTCATCAACTTTACTTGGATTAATAATATATGAGTATAGCATAACATATTTTAAATAACAACTCTATCATCAATGAGAACTATAAATATTAAAGCTCTAATTCAATGCCTACGGGACAATGATCGGATCCTTCAACTTCTGATAGGATGAAGGCATCCTTCAATTTATCCTCCAGACCTCTTGAAATGAAAATGTAATCAATTCTCCACCCAATATTTCTCTTCCTAGCATCATAAGCATGAAGCCACCAAGTGTAATGACCCCCCATTTTTATGGAATTTTCTGAAGGTGTCGATGAAACCCAATTTAATCAGCGCATCTATTTTAAGTCTTTCTGCTAAGGTGAACATAGTATTATTAACATTCTCCTTCGGCCGTGCTAGATCTATTGGTTTATGAGCGACATTAAAATCACCTGTTAAAATAACATTAAACCCAGTTAGTTTAGCTAGGTAGTTAAGAAGTGTATTGTAGGCTTCAAGTTTGTAATTCATTTCCTCCTTCCTTCTTCCACCATGAGGTAAGTAAATGTTAATGAGGATAAAATTGGGAAAGTCAAGTCTTAGAAAACGTCCTTCCAAGTCGAATCTAGGGTGTCCAATTTTCCGCATAATTCTTAAGGGTTTTAGCTTCGTTATTACAGCTGTACCATGAAAACCTCTTCGCCGAGAGGAATTAACATATGCTTTATAGCCTGAAAATGTAAATTCTAGAGGTAAATCGATTTTCTCTGTTCTTGTTTCTTGAAGACATATTATGTCAGCATCATAATCCAATATTTTTCTAATAAAACCCCTTTGGGAAATAGATTTCCATCCGCAAACATTCCATGAAATTATCCGCATAATCATGATACCTCACTTCAATTCATTAGTTACCCTAATATAGACAGTGAAATTATAGTTTCATTAAATAAATTAAACTCACTACAATAATAGCTTATGAAAATTGAAGATGAAGGAATTGATAAAAACTAATTTAAAATCATATCCGGAAAAATCTTTATACCATTTCCTCAAACTTAAGCTAGGGGTTTATTGATAAGCGAAGTTGAAAGCAAGGTTTTAGATATAATTGAAAATTCGAGGGATGATATTATTGAATTTTTGAGGAGGCTTATAAGAGCTAGAAGTGATAATCCACCAGGACTTTATGAAGAAGTTTCAAGAGTTGTGATGGATGAATTTGAGAAACTTGGATTTGAAGTGGAAGTAGTTGAAGTACCCATGGAGATAGTGAAATCATATGGGCTTGAAACTAGGAGGATAAACGTTTTGGGATGGATTAGAGGAGATGGAAAAACCACCATAGCTCTGCAACCTCATTTAGATGTTGTACCTCCTGGAGAGGGATGGAAAGTTGACCCATTTGGAGCTGAAATAATTGATGACTGGATTTATGGTAGAGGAGCTGCGGATTGTAAGGGTAGCTTAGCAGCATACACTTATGCCACTGCAGCTTTGAGAGAGGCAGGAATAAAGATTAATGGCAACCTAGTAGTAGTTGGCTCAGTAGATGAAGAAACTGGAGGATTTCTAGGAGCTAAATATCTGTTAGATAAGGGATACATTCATGCTGACATGGCCATTGTAGAGGGAGGCACCTATTCAATTCGCCATGCAACAAATGGTTGCCTATGGATGAAAGTTACGTCAATAGGTAAAACTGCACATGCCTCAAGTCCTGAAAATGGAATCGACGCCATAAGGAAGATGCATCTCATCATGACCACACTATATGAATATCAAAACAACATTAGGAAGAGAAAATGCAGCATTGAAGGCATAGATCATCCAACCATGGTAATCACCATGATTAAGGGCGGAGTGAAAGAAAATGTTGTCTGTGATAAATGTGAAATTAGATTTGATAGACGAATAACACCGGAAGAAAACCCGGAGGAAGTGGAAGAGGAGCTAATTAACCTACTTAAAAACCTCATGAAAGTTGACTCCGAATTAAATATAAAATGGGAGAAACTTTTACTAGCAAAACCTGCTGGCCCCACACCCATGAATTCTCCATTAATAACAGCTCTAAAAAATGCTGGAAGAAAAGTTTTGAATGAAGAATTACCAGTGAAAGGTATGACAGGCTTTGCTGACTCCAGATTTTATTGGGAAAAGGGAATACCATTTGTACATTATGGCGCTGGACCTAGAGATCCAAAAGATGCTAGGGCTCACGGACCAAATGAGAGAATTAAAATTGAAGACCTAATTAATGGAACAAAAGTTTTAGCTATAGCACTACTAAACCTAATAGGACCCAAATAGCGTCTAAATATTGTGAGAGAGGGTTAAAATGAACTGCTTTATATGTGGCGAAAATAGAATGTATAAGTGTTATATATACGGTAGAACTGTTTACGCAAAACACACTAATTGTGCATCTAAGGATGAAGAAATTGATTTTTCAATTAAAGAAGCCACCATTAAGAATCGTGAAGTAAATAGGAGAAATTGTCAAAGCCTTTTGGAGTGAAGATGTACAGCTAACCTTTGGAAGGAAATTTTTAGTCAAGAAGTTACCAGCATTTGTTGCAGTTACTGATGGAAACATCATAGGCTTCATATCCTACTACGATTTAAATGAGGAGGAATTATTGATAGTGGCAATAGGAGTTTTACCTGAATACCAGAGAAAAGGAATTGGTAGAACTTTGCTCTTAACAGTTGAAGAAAAGGCAAGAAAAACTTCTTGTTTCTACCTCCAATGATGATTCACCTGCACTGGCATTTTATCAGCTATTAGGATATCAAATATACGAGGTAATTCCGAATGCCATCGCTGAAAAGCATTGAGAAATATATGTAGGGTTATTTGGAACACCCATACGAAACGAAAAAAGACTTCACAAAATAATTGAAGCATCTCAATGATATTTTCGAAATGCTAACATCTCCAGTCAAGGTTTCTACAAAGCTTACTTATCAAATCATCTTAAAATAACCGTCTAAAGCAGTGTTAATTACAATGTAAGACTTATAGTAAATGGGCTTTAGCTGAGCAACTTGATGATGAAGTTATATTTAGCCATATTCATGGAAACGTGTTAATTGAGGATATTACAAGGGATTTATTAACTATACATTGAGGATAAAATCTACTTGACGCAACAACCCTTAAAAAATGTCTTTCCCTTGACGGTTTAAACTTTATTTTAAAGACATGTAAGGACATATCAATTTCAATTGGATCAACAGTATATGGATATAGCGTAGTATAATTGGAAAGAACAACTTCACCATCGATAAAAACAGTCACATCAACATATTCCTCCAAAGATGACCTCATGTTTCTAACGATAACGTAAATCGTGTTTGTTCTATTTGGTAAAAATGAGGCAAATAAACCAGTATATGCAGTAGGGAAGACTTGTACATAAACGTCCAATTCATGAGGAGGAATAGGTGTTGGAGCATTATTACCGCAGACGTTTAATGTTAAATCTGTAAAACAAGTCCCTGATTCAGCAGGTATTGAAGCATTTAAAAAGCATAGGACGTAAATAGTATAATTTCCAGGACGAGTAGCCGAGTTAACGTAAATAGTTAAAATTGACGAAGCATTCTCACAACGATTAACAAGAAGTTTTCTTCTACTAAAATTCCATGAAATGCCATAAGGTTTAATTTCAAAGAACGATTGACTTATAGAAGCAAACAAATAGGCCTCACCATGAGAGAATTCAGAAAACTCCTCTAACACTATGGTGACAGTAACATTTACACAACCACCTTGCTCAACAGAAATATTTCTAGGGAATATCAAGTTTAATGGATATGGTCCACGATGTGGAGGAATTATTTTCTCTAGGCATAAAAAGAGAAGAAATTGAAATCCCAACTAAAATTAATAAGACAATCATCAACTGCAGCTTCATATAACTAAATTCTCTTTCGGACATTTCAACCTTCAATAATAGGTATAACAATGATGAAAATAAGTTTATAGAAGTTAATGGGAAAACTTATTCAAGCAAAAATCATCTAGTAATTAAGGGGCGATGACTGATCAGAGTTAAAATGAGCAATGATGGAAAGGCATTAGGAGGAGCCCCAAATAAAGCGGCGGTCGTCTAGCCAGGCTAGGACATGGGCCTCCCGAGCCCACAGCCCGGGTTCGAATCCCGGCCGCCGCATCAATTACATTCAAATTCTCATAATCAATATTCGACCTGGATAAACTGAGGAAACTTATCATTAACCCCTTTAAAATTGATGTGAAAAGGATAATAATGTTTAAAAGCTACTCTTTATTTGTTTGTGTTAAGTATAGCTATAGTGGAGAGTGGTTTAGAGTGCCTGCTGAAGAATACATTGAAAAAATATCAAGCATGGTTGGATCTCTAGTAAGAGTTCATTTAATTGACGGTAGAATCATCATGGGTAGGCTAATCAGTATTGATCCAGATTACCTAAACATAATTTTGGAGGAAGTTAGTGAAAGTGAGAGTGAGGAAACAATAACAGTTATCCCTGGAACATCAGTTGGATACATTAAATTCATTAAGATTAAATCTACAGTTGAAGACTCCATTGAAGATAAAGTCTTAAATCTTCTGGAAAGAGAACCCAAATTAACTGTTAATGAGATAGCTAGAATATTAAATATTGAACCTAAAGAAATTAGGAGAATAATTAGGAAGTTAAAGAGAAAGGGACTAATTAAAGGTAGAAGTGACACTTCTGGCAGAGTTGGTAGGACTAAACCTTGAAAATAAAAATTAAACCCTTAGCCTTTGAAAGCTTAGGCGTTAGATCCATGTGCACATTTATTGAAACTCCAGATGTCAATATAATGATTGATCCAGGAGTATCCCTAGGGAAGAGATTTAGATTATTACCACACCCAAGAGAATACAAAGCATTGATTGAAGCAAGAAGAAAAGTTTTGAAATATGCTGAAAGAAGCGATATACTAGCCATAAGCCACTATCACTTTGATCACTATACACCTCTCGGATATACAGATTATACATGGACTTGGAGCATTACA
>JANZKD010000278.1 GCA_025061245.1 Candidatus Culexmicrobium profundum | reverse complement strand
TCTTCTGTAATTATACTGTTTACACTTCAATCTCTTTATAGGGTTTATAGTAGGTGGCGTGAGAGGTTTAAAAGGTTGATTGAGGTTGAGAGGAAGTTGTTGTCTTCAGAGTAACTTCATTGTACTTCATAGGTTTGATGGCAAACTTTAATTTCATTAATTAATATTTCTTTATGGGATAAGTATGAATAAGGATGAATTGATTAGAGTGTTTCAAAGAGATTGGGAGAAGTATTGGAAAATTGATTTTTTAGTTGATTTGGGTTTTTCTCGTCGTAGATGTGTTAAGTGTGGTAAGTATTTTTGGTCTATTAGGGAGCAGAGTGTATGTAATGATTCTACTTGTAGGGAGTATGAGTTTATTGGTAATCCTCGTGGTAGGCGTGGTTTAAGTTATGAGGAGGCTTGGAATTTAATTAGAGATTTCTTTGTTAGGAATGATCATGTTAATATTGATCGGTATCCTGTTGTCTGTAGATGGTTTCCTTTGAATTTTACAATTGCAGGTATAGTTAATTTTTATCGGATGGTTGATTCACAATTGGATTTTGAGTTTCCTGCACATAATATAATTATGCTTCAACCTTCACTTAGATTTAATGATGTAGATAATGTTGGAATTACTGGTAGGCATTGGACTTGTCATAGTCATGTTGAGCAAGCTTCACTTTATGATGGTGAAAATGGTTATTGGAAGGAGCGTTGTATTGAGTTAGATTATAATCTTTTAACTAAGGTTATTGGTATAAAGCCTGAGGAGATAACCTTTATTGAGGATGTATGGATTGGTGCTGGGGCATTTGGTTATTCTCTTGAATATCATGTTGCTGGATTAGAGCTTGGTAATGCTGTTTTTACTGAGTTTTTTGGTTCTCCTGGAAATTATAGGGTTATGGATAAGCGAGTTATTGATATGGGTGCAGGATTAGAGCGTTTCTGCTGGATTACTCAGGGATGTGCTACTAGTTATGATGCTGTGTTTAGGGGTGAGATACGTGATTTAATTGAAATTTCAGGTTTGGATTTTGATGAAGACTTACTTTTAAAGTATTCTCGTTTTAGTTCAAGTTTGGATATTGAGGATTTCGGTGACTTTATAGGTATGTGGAATATTTTATCGTCGAGATTGAAGGTTGATCCAAAATATTTGAGAGATAATATTGAGCCTATACAGGCAATTTATGCAATTATTGATCATGTGAGGGCTTTGGCTTTCGCCATTGTTGATGGTGGTATACCTAGTAATGTTGGGGGTGGATACAATTTAAGAGCCATTTTGAGGAGAGCTTTAAGCTTAATTTCAAGGTATAATTTCAATTTTGATATTTACTATGTACTTGAACTTGTTGCTAAGAGGTTTAGGAAAATTCATCCAGAATTGCTGGAGAACTTGGATTATATTAAGAGGGTAATTGAAGTTGAGGAGAAGCGATATGCTAGGGCTAAGGAAAAGGCGGTTAAAATGGTTTCTACATTAATTTCAACTAAAGGTGGAATTACGCTTGAGAAGTTAATTGAGCTTTATGATTCTCATGGTGTGACTCCTGAATTAGCTCAAGAATTGGCTTTGAAGAAGGGTGTTAAAATTGAGATTCCTCCTGACTTTTATTCACGTGTAACGGAAAGGCATAGAAGGAAAGTTAAGGTTTCCAGGGAGGAGATTGAACTTAAAGATATTACGCTTTCTCCAACTGAGATATTGTATTATGATGGTGTTAGAGAGTTTGATGCAAAGGTATTGAAGATTATTGGAAATGAATTAGTGTTGGATAGAACTGCCTTTTACCCGGTCAGTGGCGGCCAGGATGCTGATCGGGGAAGAATGATTTCTTCTACTGGTGAATGTAGAGTTGTTAATGTTAGAAAGATAGGAAATGTAATTCTACATAAAGTGGATAAAGTGAATGTTCATGAAGGTGAAGTTGTTCACTGTATCATTGATTGGAGTCGGCGGAAGCAATTAATGCAACATCACACTGCTACTCACATAATTAATTATGCAAGTAGGAGAATACTTGGTCCACATGTTTGGCAGCATGGTACCAGTAAAACAGTTAAGATGGCACATCTAGACATAACCCACTATGAAAACTTGACTGAGGGTCAAGTTGAAGAGATACAGAGATTAGCCAATGAGATTGTGAAAATGAACCTAGAGGTTAAATCTGAAATTCTCAAGAGAGGGGATGCTGAAAGAAAGTATGGATTTAGAATTTATCAGGGCGGACCACCTACCTCGAGACTGTTAAGGATAATTAGTATTGGCAATTTAGAGCATGAAGCTTGTGGAGGTACACATTGCAATTATACTTCTGAGGTTGAAGAAATAGTTATTGTTAATTGGGATAGAATACAGGATGGAGTTGTGAGATTGAATTATGTTGCTGGTGAAGCAGCTAAAAAACTTAGGGAAAAATATTTGCTAAGTTTGAGGGAGGTGGCTAAGCTTTTAGGTGTATCTGATTTAACTGAGATTCCGTCTGCTTTAAAATTGCTAATTAGCAAAATAAATGAGTTGGGGAAGAAAGTTAAAGTAAAGAAGAAGGAATATATTTTCAAGCTTATGGAGAATCTTTCAAATAAATTTGTAGTTAGGAATGGTAGTAGAATTTTAGTTTCAAAGGTTATGGGAAACTTTGAAATATTGAAGGAATTATCTAAAAAGTTATCTTCAGATGATACCATCGTCATACTTTTAGGTTTAGCTGAAAGTAAAGTTCACATCTTCATTTCATGTGGTAAGAATACTAAGAGAAGTGCTAGAGATCTATGTAAAATTATCTGTTCAATGCTTAATGGGAAGGGTGGCGGTAGTGATATAGTTGCTACTGGAATTGGAGAGCCAGTAAACCTTGAGGATATTGAGGAGAGAATATTGGAGGTGTTATAATGGATGAAGTGAAGATAATGAGGAAAGTTATTGAATTATTGAAGTGTAGTGAAGATGAAGTTGTACAGAAGACGTTGGCTTTAAAGAAAAGATTTCTTTCTATGAAGAGAAACTTAGAAGAGATCGAAGCGTATCTAAAACTATTAAAACGCTAAATTTGCTGTTTTATCTCATGCCATTGTTAAGTTTTTACTAGGTTATTATTGGTTGCTTAGAGTTTCTTTCATGATAAGTTTTAAAATTCTTCTCATAATTTGAATTGGAGGATAGAGATGAATATATGCGGCGTAATCTTCGACTTGGATGGAACTCTAGTTTATTATTCAGTTGACCGTAATAAATTGAGAAGTGAATTATTGAATAGGCTTCGATTACATAATATTCCCTTAAGCTCATTTCTTAGGTTGAAAAGTATATGGTCTATAATTAAGAATTTTTATTACATTGCTGAGAGTAATGGTTTAGATAATGGTGAGCGTCGAAGAATATTGTTTGAATTATATGGTATCATTGAGAATTATGAGTTGGATGCTGCGAAGAAACTTTCTTTGATACCTGGAGCACTAACTGCTCTTAAGTATGTTAGGAATATGGGGTATAAGTCTGCATTATATACTCTGTGCGGTAGAAAGCCGACGTTAAAAGTCTTAGAGCGTTTCGATTTAATGAAATTTTTTGATGCAGTTATTACCAGGGATGATGTTGAAAACGTTAAACCTCATCCTGAACATTTATTGAAGGCTATCTCTATTCTAAATGTTAAACCTAGGGAAGTTGTGGTTGTAGGTGATAGTGTGCTTGATGCTGAATGTGCAAAGAATATTGGAGCCATTTTCATTGGAGTTAAGACTGGTGTTCGGAGTGAAGCTGAACTTAGAGCGTCGGGTGCTGATTATATTTTGAATAGTGTTTCAGAGCTTCCCTCCTTGCTTTATCTTTTATCTTCAATTTAGTTTAAGGTATTAGCCGTAAACTTTTTAATTCCTGTTTTCATAATATCTATTCCCTTGTTTCCTTTGCTTGGAGGGATTTGAATTTGGATTTGAAGCAAATTGTTTGTAGTGTTATTGATGAAATGAGAGATCGATTGATTGAGATAAGTGATACTATTCATCGAAATCCTGAGTTGGGCTTTCGAGAATATAAGGCATCTAAGCTTTTAGCAGGGGAACTTGAAAAACATGGCTTTCAAGTTGAAATGGGAGTTTCCAATCTACCAACTGCATTTAAAGCTGTATTTAAAGGGAAAACTGAAAAACCGAAAATTGCTTTTTTAGCGGAGTATGATGCTCTCCCTAAATTAGGGCATGCTTGTGGCCATAATATTATTGGTACTGCTGCTATTGGTGCAGCTATTGCACTAAGTAAGGTTATGAGTGATTTGAATGGAGAAATTATGGTTTTCGGTACTCCTGCTGAGGAGGGATATGTGGAGAATGCTGGTGGAAAAGTATTAATGCTTGACGAGATTGCTAAGGCTGATGCAGCTATAATGTTACATCCAAGTGATGCCAATTATGTAGGTTATTCTTCTCTGGCTAGGGAAGCCTTTAGAATAGAATTTTTTGGGAAAGCTGCACATGCAGCCGGTGCACCGCATAAGGGTGTAAATGCCCTTGAAGCACTAATATTGACTTTTGTTTCGATAAATGCTCTCAGACAGCATCTTAAGAAGGATGCTATGATTCATGGAATAATTGAAAAGGGTGGGGAGGCTCCAAATATAGTTCCAGACTATGCTTCTGGCCGCTTCTATGCTAGGGCTGCTTCAATTGAATATCTTATGGAGGTTGTTGAGAAGATTAAGAAATGTGCTGAGGGTGCAGCTTTACAGACTGGGGCTTCAATGAAGTTTACAAAAACAGCTAATACATATGCGAATTTAATTCCGAATGATACGTTAATTGAACTTGTCCGAGAAAACTTTAAGCTATTAGGAGTGGAAATGGAATCTCTTGATGAAATTAGGAAGCGTAAGGGCTTGGGTTCATCTGATTTTGGAAATGTAAGTCAAGTTGTTCCTTCAGTTGAGGTGCGGGTGGCATTGGTGCCAAGTGGTACTCCTGGGCATTCAGTTGAATTTGCTGAGGCAGCTGGTTCAGAGGCTGGGCACAGAGCATTAATTTTAGGTGCAAAGGTTCTTGCTCTGACCGCTCTAGATTTGCTCTTAAATCCTAGCTTAATAGAGAAGGCTAAGATGGAGTTGAAAAAGAGAAAGGAAGAGATAGCTAAATTAGCAAAAATCTGAGCAATTATCTTTCTCTATTTCTATTTTTAACTATACATAATATACATTAATATAAAAGAGTGAATTACATATAATATTGTGGTGACATCTAATATGCCTGAATCTAGAGAGGAACTTATTAAGAGACTTAGGGTTGAGGGCTTTTCTGATGAGCAAATAGAAAAGATTCTAGCTGCATTAGAGGGTAAAATTGCTATTCACCAAATTATTACTAGAATTTCTCCCTCTGGTAGA
>JANZKD010000169.1 GCA_025061245.1 Candidatus Culexmicrobium profundum | reverse complement strand
TTTCTATTATTGCAGACTTAATTTTCGGCTTGGGTTTCCTTTCTTGGATTCCAATGTTTTTCTTCCGTGCTGCTATGGGTCCTGGCCCTCATATGGCTGGAGCTTTCCCATTTCTCGGAGGCTTCTTTCTTGGTGTTTTATTTTTGATTGGTGCAATTTTACTGCTTATAGCTGTTTATGCCTATCTTTTAGGGGCTATGAGGGATTTGAGAGATTATGATGAGGTTTCCTTTGGTACTCCTCATACACTTGTTAAGACTGGTTATGTTGCGGGTTTAAATTTTAATTGCAGTTGGAGCTTTAACCCTAGTTATTCTTATTGGCGGTATTCTAATGATTGTTGGATTCATATTGCTGTTTATCGGTAAGATTGGATTAATAATTGCTCTCTTTAAATTATATGATAATTTTAAGGAGTCACTGTTTCTTGTTTCAGGTATACTTTATATTGTTGGGATTTTTGTTCAGATATTAAACTTCATTTCAGCCATTATACTGTACTTTGCATGTGATAGTGTGATGAAGAGGACGTAATTTACCTTAATTATATAGTGAAGTATATTCTTCTTTTTGTTCTCCCCTTATTTTCAATTTTTAGTAGTTTTATTTCCCCTATCTCCTCAGTGTTTTTTACGTGTGGTCCTCCATCTGCCTGAATATCTACACCCTCTATTTCAACTATTCTTAGCTTCTTTACTTCTGGCGGCATTCTCTCAGCTAGCTTTACTATTCCAGGTATTTTCATGGCTTCCTCTCTTGTTAGGAAGTATATTTTTACTGGAAGTTTATTTTTGACTGCTTCATTTGCCTTTCTAACTGCGTCTTCAAATATTCTCCTATCTGGTTTTTCTAGGTTGAAGTCTTCCTTTGCTTTTTCAACGTCTACGTGTCCTCCAGTTATTAGTGCATTGTAGTCTCTGTAGAGTACTGCTGCTATTAGGTGGGCTGCTGTGTGAAGTTTCATGAGCCTATATCTTCTATCCCAGTCGATTACTCCCTTAACTTTGTCGCCTGGCTTTAATTTTACTTCTCCATCAATTATGTGGATTACTTCTCCAGTTTCCTTATTTAACTTGACGTCTATGACTCTATATTTTTCATTATCCTTCAATAAGTAGCCTGTGTCATTCGCTACTCCACCTGTTAGTGGATGGAAGGCTGTTTGATTTAATATGACCTTGTTTTCTTCTATTTTTACAACTTCTGCTTCAAATTCCCTAAGATAGCTGTCGTAGAGGTATAGGAGTTTTGTCTGCATTTTATCAAGCCTCTGACTATTACTCTCCTATGTTGCTTTTTTAAATACTTTTATTGAAGATGAGATGAGAATTGAATTGAGATCTTAAGCGTTTATGAATTGTTGTTTTATGATTTTTTCATATTCCTTAACAATTTTTTCCATTGAATATTTCTGGGCGGTTTTATATGCATTTCTTCCAAGTTTCCTGGCTAGGCTTTTGTCTTTTAGTAGTTTTTCTATTGCTTCTGAGAGTTTGCCGGGTTCTCTTGGCGATATTAGAATGCCATTGTATCCATGGGTTATCAAGTCTGTTGCTCCTCTTATTTTTGTAGTTATTATTGGAAGCTTTGCAGCCATTGCTTGAAGTAGGGCGTTGGATAATCCTTCTCCATAATGGGATGGAAGCACAAATATGGATAGCTTCTCTAGCATTTTCGGTATTTCACTATATGGTTTATACCCTGTTATTGTTATTTTGCTTTCTAATTTTGTGTTTTTTATCTCTTTGACAATACTTTTCCTTAATGGACCGTCTCCTATTAGAATTAGCTTTAAGTCTTCAAATTTTTCTGTAAGCATTTTGAATGCTTCAATTAGTGTTCTTATACCTTTTCTTTCAATTAGTCTTCCTAGGAATCCAATGACGTTTCCTTCATAGTTGGGTTCAATTTTGAAGAATTCTTTGTCTATTGGATTTGGTATTAATATTATCTTATCGCTTTTTGCTCCAAGTTTCAGTAGGTCTCTTTTCATATCTCTTGATAATGCTATTTGTATAACTTTGTCTTTTATTAGTGTGAAGAATATCTTTGCAACAAGATATTCCTTGACGTATCTTACTAATCTTTTCTCACCGGTTAATAGGAGATGTACATCGCCTCCTGAATATCTTATGATTAATTTTTTCCTAAAGATTTTCGAGTAGATGTAGGCTGGAATTACTGAGTGTAGCATTACTGCTATACATATGTCTGGTTTAATTTTCATTAAGTGGTATGTCATCATTATTCTCGTTAAGAGCTTGCTTTTCTCTTTTATTATCTTAGCTAATTTTTTGCTTGCTGTCCCATATAGAATTAGATTACCAATCTTCTTCCTCTTGAATTTCTCTCCTTCAAAGGCAACTATGTAAACTTCATATCCTCTTTTGCTTAGTTCACTTGCAATTCTAAATGTAAATATCTCAGCGCCACCTATATTGTCGGGATACATTTGACTAGCTACTATGAAGGCTATTCTCATGATTCCCACATGTTACTGGTATCTAGTATAATAATTGCTTCCGTAAAGTTTATACCATTCGACGAAGTTGGTTAAGCCTTCTCGGAGTGGTGTTTTGGGGTTGTAGTTGAGTTTTCTTTTTGCTTTTAGAATTTCTGCATGTGTGCATTTTACGTCTCCGGGTTTTGGTTCCTCATATTTTATTTTTACTTCTTTTCCAATTATTTCTGCTAGTAGTTTTATTACTTCTATGATTTCTATTGGTTTTCCACTGCCTATGTTGAATGTTTCTCCTTCTATTCCCTCTTTTTCCATGGCTTTTATGGTTGCATCTACGACGTCGCTGACATATGTGAAATCTCTTATTTGTCTTCCATCTCCATAGACTGTGACTGGCTTGTTGTCTAGTATTTGTTTAGTCCATTTATGTATGGCCATGTCTGGTCTTTGACGTGGTCCGTAGACTGTGTGGTATCTTAATATTACTACTGGTAGTTTCTCCATTCTATGGTATATTAGGCAGATTTTCTCAGCTGCTAGTTTGCTTATGCCATATATGGAGATTGGATTTGTTGGGTGTTTTTCATCTATTGGAGTGTATTCTGGATTTCCATATACTGATGAGGAGGATGCGAATACCACTTTCTTTACACTTGACTTTTTTGCTGCTTTTAGTACGTTTAGTGTTCCTAGAACATTTACTTTGAAGGTTTTCTCTGGATTTCTAGTTGAATATCTTACTCCTGGTTGTGCTGCTAGGTGAATTACAATATCGGTTTTTTTCATTGCTTCTAGTGTTTTTTCATAGTCTAGTATGTCTCCTTCTATTATTGTACATTCCCTTCTTTTCGCTAGGTTTTTTAGGTTGAATTTTTTACCTTGATAGTATTCATCATAATTGTCGTATATTATTACTTTGTATCCTCTTTCTATTAGTTCTTCACTTAAATTTGAGCCTATAAATCCAGCTCCGCCTGTCAATAATACTCTCATGCAGTGTCCTCCTCTTTAGAGTTGAGTTATTGTATTATTTAGTTTGGTATGCTTAGTTAATATTAAGGTTGCTGCTATTTTTCATTATTTTACTATAGATTTCTATCCATTGCTTCACTATGTTGCTCCAAGTATACTTCTCTACTTCTTTAAATCCCTCTTTAACTAGTTTTTCTCTTAACTCTTCTTTCGAGATGACTTGTTTAACTGCTTCTGCAATGTCTTTAGGTTTATCTGACTTTGAGAAGTATATTGCCTTTCTACTTAGAGCTTTTAGGGGTGGTATTGGAACTGATATTACTGGTAGTCCTGATGCCCATGCTTCCAGTAGGGTTGTTGGGAATCCTTCCCATTTTGAAGTTATTACTAGGCATTTACTTGACTTCATGTATGCTATGACTTCTTTTCTTGAGACTTTTACGTCGACTCCAAGGGCTATGTTCGGTAGGTTGAGTATTTTCATGGCTTTCTTGAATAGGGTTGGTCTTTTTATTGGATCGTTTCTTCCAACCCATAGTATGTGGCCGCCGTCTTCTTTCTTTGGTATTCTTCTAATCCATTCTAAGTCTATTCCATTTGGTGTGTATATCCATCCTCTTAGCTTGGCTGTTAATGGTGAAACAGTGGTTATTGCCTTAGCTTTCTTCATGTTTTTTTCAATATACTTCATTATGGGGGCTATTTTTCTGCCATATTTCATTTCAAATTCTATGTAGTCTCCGTGGACTGTGATTATTGACGGTGTTTTTATTGATGATAGACCTGCAAATTTTGGGTTGTGTATATGTATGATGTCATATTTTTCAACGTGTTCAATTAACTTGATTTTGCTTAGAATGTAGAAGGATATGCTTTTTATTCTTGGTATATTCATTACTCCTACTGCTTCTATATTCATTACCTCAACTTCATTTCCATGTTCTTTTAATCTAATTGATAATTCACGGACGTATTGTCCTGTTCCTGATATGCCGCCATAGGTTGGATTGATCATAAGTATTTTCAATTTTCCCCTTCCAGTTTAGTTGATTAACATTATATCATCCTTCTTATTATTCTTTCAAGTCTTTCAGCTTGCTTCTCCCTATTAAATTTAAGTTTAACTAGTTGATATGCTCTTTCACCTGCTTTCCTTCTAAATTTCTCGTTATAATATATTGTTTTTACGGCTTCTGCCATTTCTTCTGGCTTATATGTTTTACATATGATGCCTATCTTGTTTTTCAGTATTATTTTTGCTAGTGTTGAGTTTGATGGTGCTATTGCTATTGTTGGTAGATGGCAGGCGCAGTATTCAAAGAATTTTGCTGGTATTTGTCCTTCTACGTATAGTCCAGGTATGACTCCTACATCTGCTGAGGATAGTGCTTCTGCAATTTCCCTTCTATCCTTTTTCACTCCAAGGTATATTATGTCCTCTCTTAGTTTTAATTTGTCTATTATTTTTAGGAAGTTTAGGTCTAAAATTTTTCCAATTATCATTAGCTTTACTCTTATTTTTTCTCTTTTTAGTAGTGCTATGGCTTTCGCCACTATATCCATTTTATAATACCAGTCTTTGTATATGTGGCCGTTGAAGGCTACTATTAGGGTGTTGGATGGTATTTTTAATTTTCTTCTAAGCTTCTTCTCTTCATCCCATTTGAATTCATCTAGATCTACTCCATTGTAGATTGTTATTGCTCTTAGTCCTTTTTCTCTTAGCTTTTCAGTGAAGTTTCTGGTTACTGAGGTTATTACTTTGCTTTCAGCATAGATTTTCATCATTAATTTCTTGAGGATTATTGCTATTGATTTAGCTATTTTGCCCTTCGTTTTTCTAATTAGGTAGTCTTCCCATTCATCTCTATAGTCAAATATGGTTTTTATCTTTGAGATTTTTGATGCAATATGTATTCCTATTATGTTTTCTCCTGGTGGAACT
>JANZKD010000215.1 GCA_025061245.1 Candidatus Culexmicrobium profundum | reverse complement strand
CTTGGTGCTTCAGTAGGTGTTTCCATTGGATTTCACCTCACTAATTTGTTCTTTCTCTTTTTAAATCTCCATGCATCGTATTGATGTTTCAAGTTAGGATCAGCATACCAGATTTGTTCTACTTCTAGCAATTTGTAGTCATGTTTCTTAGCATATGATGATCCAAATGATATTGCACTTTGTTCATCTTTGAATGATCTTATTATTGCAAGTATGAAATTGTCAGATTGGAATGATAATTTGAATAAATTCATCCATAGATCCCTCCTTTAGGCTTAGATTCTGAATTAACAATCTTCTTCAGGAGTTTTTCCATTGGCACATCAATATATCCTTGAATTAATTCATCAATGAAATCTACTGTTGCATTGTATTTCTTAGCTAACTTTAATGCTTCACTAATAGCATCCTCTACACTTTCACATTCCACATTTAGAAACAGTTTAATAACCTGGTTTCCTTCTACTTGTTTGACTAAACCTATCTTCCATACCATCCCATCATCACCTCTCCTTTTCAATTTTGTGTTTTAACAGCAATAACGGATGACTATGAAATTGTTTCAGTAACTTTTTACCTTCATCTGTGAGTTTGTATTTACGAGAATTAGGTACTTTCTCAACTAAACCATACTTACAGAGTTTGAACATGTCTCTCCAATATGTTCGGATTAAATTCTTCCAATGCAGTTCCCATTCTCTAGGATCATTGAATGTCTTTGATGTTTCAATTAATCGAATTGTTTGAAACTCTTTAATCTCTTCTTTGATGATCTCGGATACTGAAGCAGTTTCTAGAATACTCAAATGCAATAAGATCCTTTTACACCTATTAGTCAATCTAATTGCCATTGCTTTCACCTTCTACCATGTGAGGTTCTAGCTTCTTCAATAGAGATCTACCACTTTCAGAAACGAGTAACCATGGATGACGCTTAGCATATTCCCGCTGAAATTCATTTAAATTTAAAACTTCAAACCACTCTTGAACAGTTCTACCACCATAAGTCAATTCTTTGGACAATTTCTCCCTCTTCTTCTTCTCACTCCACCATTTGTTTATTAACCGACTCAATTTCTCTTCAAGACTTAATCTACTCCACTTAACCTTCTGCAGATATTGTTCAACTAGTTCTGGTCTGTTCACTAATTCTGCAACTCTTTCAACCTTTTCAAATTCCTTCAATTCTTGCTTGCTAAGTAACTGTTTGAAGTTCTCATATCCTTGAAATTCATCTATGTCAATTTGAAAATACTCACATAGTTCATTAAACAAACTATGATATTCTTCAAAATATCTCTCATAATATTGATATGTGTTCTTAGACTGTAAATATACCTCTAATCTCTCTAGTAGATTATAAACAACTTGCAGTAGTTGCTTAGCTTCATCCCGTACATATGGATATGATTGATAACACTCTGGTAATTCAATTTCTCTATAATATTGATAATAATCATAATATTTCTTCCTAATCCTACTCTCTAGCTTTTGAACTGATGCCAATAGCATGTCAACCAAAACAGATTTCTCAACTTGAATCTGTTCATTTTCATACATTTTCTTCACCTCTTTGATGTTGACTTTTAACACTCTCATGTAAAATTCTCACATACTCAAATATAAACATTCTACAATTACATGGAATGATACATAGATAATCATAATTACAGTCATTGTCATTGTTATTATAATCATTTGAATGATAGTCATGAAATGAATTCACATTATGGTCAGTATTTGCATTTTCATCTTTCATACAAACCATTATGCAGACTAAACAATGTTGAAACCATTTCACTATATCTATATTCGCAATCATCAGTTGAATAGTTGATCTAAACAGTTCTATCCTTGTAATGTCTTGATGTAAGAATGTGTTAACGTCTATAAGTAATGGTTTGTTGTGCATGTGTGACAATGTAAGGAAAATGAGATTATGTTGGAAACTTTCTTCTTTTTACTGATGCAATAATGGAGATCACCATCAACATTAATAGTAATGTTGTGATTGATGGGAATTCTGGTATGACGTGAGTCCCTCTAATTACGATTGTTTTTGTGCTCTGGTTATAAATGAAATACAATCGCATGTATTTCTCACCTGGGATTAATTTATAGCTTATATTTTGCCCATTTACCGTGACAACCCAATTACCGTTTTCTGCCCATAACAAATCCATTGGAATTCCAACCCGGCAAAAACCGACTGTCTGATCGACACCGGTTACATTGAATCTAAGAAATGGACCTTCGTCGGGGTTAAAGTAAAATCCTCTAACAGTTGAGTTGCTAATGATACTTACACTATATGATTTTCCATTCCAAACGCCAGCATCAAATATATTAACTGGAGCCATAAGCGGATACATATCTACTCCAAGATGGGGGATAAGTGTGTCACCAACACCATCTTCGTCTAAATCTTTACCAATATAGTCACTCCAGAAGTTGCCTTCCCCTTCTCCATTATCCCATACATTATTTTCAACACCGCATATATGATGCGTGTTGTTGATGAAGTTGTTATGGTATATTTTGTTATCAGTATTGTAAACATCAGCATATATGCCATAAGTATTATCTGCTATCGTGTTACCAATAATGTAGTTATAAGGTTCATAGCCTGGTATCCAGATGCCGTAGGTATTATTTATAATTAAGTTTCTCGTAATGATGATTCCGCTACCACTCCAGCTAATTCCAATATTACATTGTGTTATCAAATTGCTATCAATAACGTTACTATCCCCCGCAAGCCATATGGCTGATCTCGAATTAATAAAGGAGTTTTCCTTAATTTGATTCTTGCTGTTCCACTTCCCTAATACCGATGATGACCCACCGCTTATTGCTCCAAGATTATTGATAAATGTGTTATTAACTATCACGTTCTCTGTGGACGAGGATAAATCTATTGCTGAAGATTGATTTTCGAAATAGTTATTCATTATTAAATTCCGATCGGAATCTTCGAGCCTAAGACCATAGAACCAATGCTCCTCTCGTAATTGTGCATAAATCCTATTTCCAGCTATCGTGTTACTGTGTGAATGCCTCAATATGATACCTATGGAACCAGTGTTATTGAAATCATTGTTTGCAATGGTATTATTGCTACCATAAACTATTTCCATATGACTTATTATTCTATTAGCTTCAAGGATATTTGAATAAGATCGAAGCGTATAGATCCGTAAATAACCACTTTTAAGGGTGCAATTTTGGACCATAGAATTACTTGTATATACTAAAAGAATGCTGTAACCTTTACCCGTTAAATTAAGATTTTTAGCTATAATTCCAGAAGAATTAACTATAGCCACAAATCCTGCATCGGAAGGGACTTGCTTGTTGTTTTGATTTACCAAATAATATATAGGTTTTCCGTCGATAGTATTGGATGAATCTATGTCTTGAATGTAATGCAACAGCGAATCGCCATAAACATTAATATCAGAATAATGGTTGCTTGTTAAGGTATTGTTTCTAAATATGTTATTTGCTGAGTATGATATGTATATGGCGCCACTATTATTAAACAGAATATTTCCACTAATGCTGTTCCAACTGGAATACTGAAGCGAAATACCTTGACTATTTGAGGTTATGATATTGTTGGATATAACATTGCCCGCTGATCTATCTAAGAAAATACCGGATCTTGCATTCTGTATAGTTAAGTTACTGATGACAACCTCATGAGCTGTTATATAAATTGCATCTTCAATTTTGTTTCCGTTAATGACAGTCGTTTCTTTTTCTTCGCCTACAATTGAGATGGTCTTATTGATAACTAAATTTTCAAAGTATATCCCTTTTTTAACAAAAATAACATCTCCAGTATTAGCGCTATTTATGGCTTCCTGTATGGTGGGGTAATCGTCTGGAACTATTATAGTCTTAGGTTCTGCTTTGACTGATTGAACGTTAAATGCTGATAATAATATGCTAGTTAACAGTAGAGTCATCATTATTCCAGAAACAGCCTTCCTAAACATTTTCCTTCTCCTAGAAATACTTCCCATAGTTTAACAATTTATCATTTATGGAAATTTCTTCTAATTTACAGTATCTTTCAGAATCTTGCAAAACATTTTGATCTAGTTCTTCTATGAAGTCTCTAAATTGATATGTCCTGTGAAATGATTTCATTCTTCATCATCTCCAGTGCATTTAGTACTCTAGATTTTAGATCTTTGAAGTTGGGACTCCAGTAATACCTTATGAAAACACTTGTTGGTACTCTTCCTTGCAATAGATCAATCTCTTCCCGTAATATTCCATGTTTCAATAAGTAAGTTCCAAAATAGTCTCTTAGCTCAGATATTCTAGTCTTCATGTTTCTTCTTCTGAGTCTTAGCCTTAGACTATTGTATGATATAGGTTTTGAATTAGCTATCTTATTGATTAGATTTTCATGAACAAAGGAAATATAGACATTCTTGTTTCGTCTTATGAAGATCTCTTCAAACATGAAGTGTTGTAGGGCCTTAAGATCTGCATTATAATATGATTTTAGCTTCCCTTCTCTAGCTAGTTTAACTATTAAGTTAAAACTGTTCACTGACTCTTGTTTCCTCATCCCAGTCAATAGACAGAACTTAAGGAATAGCTTCTCATTCTCTCTAGCTATTTCATAAGCTTCTCTCAACCACTCCATGATATTGCTATCTTGAGCTTTCAGTATTCTAATAAAGGCTTTGAGAGAGTTCCTTCTCTGCCACTTCAGATTATTCCCTTGAATCAATTGTTTCCAGTAAGAGTATATTCCTAGAAACTTACTTAGATTGCTTAGACTACTCATAACCATTCTTCTCTGGTCTTCCTTCAATCCATGAAGCAGTCCTATACTTGAAGGATTAATTAGAATCATACAGTATCTCTTAGCATATCTTAGAATATCACTGACATAGGCTTCTCTGAATTGTGTAGATAACCATTCTCTAAACTGATTCCAGTCAATTTTCTTTATTCCAGATAGATTGCAAGTCAGGCGTTCATTCCAGGCTGAACTACCGGCCCTTTATATTCATTGATGGATGATTACTATATTATTTTTAGGGGTTTTGAGAATCTTTTTATTTTCGTATAGAGCTTTTATGGC
This sequence comes from Candidatus Culexmicrobium profundum, assembly GCA_025061245.1. Lineage (GTDB taxonomy): Archaea > Thermoproteota > Methanomethylicia > Culexarchaeales > Culexmicrobiaceae > Culexmicrobium_A > Culexmicrobium_A profundum. Next base: position 281 of record JANZKD010000215.1, on the reverse strand, counting down.
TGAGGTTTGACAGTTGGATGTTAGAGACGCTGTTATTTCTTTTCAGTATGCTGAAAGAATTAAATCTGGATTGATTATTGCTTCTAAGCTTGTCGACGAAGTTGCAGCTATGGATGAGGAAGAGCGTAAAGGAGCCAGAAAACTGCTGATTCACTTTATGAATGCTTTGCTTGGAGAGATTAGAATAGCCTATAATGCTTCTAAACTTAACTTTTTTAGGGAAGCCGGGCTAATCCTTGAAGAAGGCATTGAAAACATCCGTTCTGAAAAATATGAAGAAG
>JANZKD010000105.1 GCA_025061245.1 Candidatus Culexmicrobium profundum | reverse complement strand
ATATTGAGAGGGCATTGGGCTTATTGGAGGTTTAAGTGATGAGCGTTAAAATTTATCGGGTTGAAGGGAAGATTTTGCTTCGTAGTGGTACATGGCAGAAGTTTGTAATAGATGTTCCAGCTTTAAAGCCGGAGCATGCTTTAGAGAGAGTTTTCTCATCGATTACTGGGTTACATAAAATTAAGAGGGCTCATGTACGTGTAAAGAGTATAAAGGTTATTTCACCTGAAGAAACAAAGAATCCATTAATCATGCATATTATGGAGATGAAAACTTGAGCACTAAAGAGTTGGAAGCTAGAGTAAATAGGCTGTATCTTGAATTAAATACATTGAATTCCATTGCAGAGTCACTTCAACGTCAATATGATTCTTTAAGCAATACTTCAACTAGTATTCAACTTACACTCAATACTCTTAAGGAAATCAAGAATATTAGGAAGGGTCATGAAATATACATCCCCTTAGGACCATCCGTCTATATTCTTGTTTCTATACTTGATAACTCCAATGCATTATTGAATGTTGGTGCTGGAGTTATAATTAAAAAGCCAATATCCTCAATTGAAGAGTATCTTAATGATCAGCTTACCCAGATTCAAAGAGAGCAATTGGCTGTTCAAAAGAAACTACAAGAGGTTTTAAATGCAATATCAAGTATTCAAGCAGAGCTAAATAAATTGCTGAGTAAATCTTCATAACTTGGTGATATTTATTGTTCAATAAGCTCAAAAAGGCATTAAAATTCCTTGTCGACTCTGTTTCTCAGAAAACCATAACTGAGAAGGATTTAGAGGATATACTTTTTGATTGGCAATTAAAGTTAATTGAATGTGATGTAGCATATCCTGTAGCTGACTTCATTATAGATGAAGTCAAAAAATTTCTCGTCGGCTTAAAGATTGATAGATTTAAAGGTAACTTATCTCTCCTTGTTAGAGATAAGTTGAAGGATATTTTCATCAATATAATTGAAGAGGCTGGAGATTTAGATTTACTTGAATTTATAAGAAAGAAGCAGAGAGATAATGAGCCTACAAAGATAGTTTTTGTAGGTGTGAATGGTAGCGGTAAGACAACGACGATTGCAAAGATTGCTTACATGCTTAAGAGAAAGAATTTACTGAGTGTTCTAGCTTGTAGTGACACTTTTAGAGCTGGTGCTGAGGAGCAATTGGCATTTCATGCAGAGAAGCTTGGTCTAAGAATGATTAAGCATACTTATGGTGCAGATCCAGCTGCTGTGGCTTATGATGCAGTTAGCTTTGCTTCCTCACGTAATATTCCAGTTGTATTGATTGATACTGCTGGTAGAATGCAGACTGATAAGGGTTTAATGGATGAATTAAAGAAGATAATTAGAGTTATTGATGCCGATTTAGTGATTTTTGTTGGTGATGCTTTAGCTGGTAATGATGCACTTACTCAAGCAGAGATTTTTAATGAGGAAGTAGGTATTGATGCTTCCATAATAACTAAGATTGATGCTGACGTTAAGGGTGGTACTGCTATATCAATACTTTATGCCACTAAGAAGCCTATAATATATCTTGGGAATGGTCAGAGATATACTGATTTAATACGTTTTACTCCTAATTGGCTTATTTCCTCCCTTTTGGAGTAACTCCTAAACCTTTAATACATTTTATTAAATTACATTTTTAGGGGGTTTAAGCTGTGTCTAAAAGTTTAAGGAATAGGGATTTCCTTACATTGCAGGATTTTACTCTAGATGAGTTATGGTCAATTTTGCGTCTAGCACGGGATTTAAAGCTTCGCTTCTATTCTGGTGAGAGAATAATTCCTCTTCTTAGGGGTAAGACGCTTGCAATGATATTTCAGAAGCCATCTACTAGGACGAGGATATCTTTTTCAGTGGGAATGTATCAGCTTGGAGGTCGAGCCTTATACTTGAATTGGAATGATCTTCAACTGAGAAGAGGTGAGACCATTGAGGATACTGCACGTGTTTTAAGTCGATATGTTGACGCTATTATGGCTAGAGTTTATGCACATAAGGATCTTGAAGATTTAGCTGCAGCCGCCACAATTCCTGTTATAAATGGGTTAAGCGACCTATTTCATCCATGTCAAATATTGTCTGACATGTTTACTATCTGGGAGAAGAAGGGTAGGCTTAAGGGTTTAACTTTATCCTATGTGGGTGATGCAGCTAACAACATTGCACATTCACTCTTGATAGGTTGCTCCAAGTTTGGTTTAAATATTAAAATGGGCTGTCCTAAGGGATATGAGCCGAAGAAGAAGGTTTTAAAGATGGCTCTTAAGAATGCTGAGGTAAGTGGCTCTAAAATTGAGATATTTAATTCACCAGTTGAGGCTGTGAAGGATACTGATGTAATATACACTGATGTTTGGGTTAGTGCTGGTCAAGAGGCTGAAACTGAGATAAGAATGAAAGTTTTCCCACCATTCCAGGTTAATAGAGCTTTACTGGAAAAGGCTCCTTCAGATGTTATGGTGATGCATTGTCTACCAGCTAAAAGAGGATTAGAAATAACTGATGAAGTTATTGATGGTCCAAATTCAATAGTTTGGGATCAAGCAGAAAATCGACTCCACGTTCAAAAGGCGCTCTTAGCATTAATACTTCAATAATAGCCAAAATCAACAGTAAATTTTTAAGACACCGCATATTTTAACTTTTGACAATAGTGGTGGTGAAGTAATGAGCAACTTTATAGCTTCAGTGAAACGTATACTCCGTCTTTCACGTAAGCCTTCAATGAATGAGTTTTGGTTCTCACTTAAAATTTGCCTTCTTGGATTACTAATATTAGGCGTGTATTCCTTTATTATTCAGTTCATGTCAACTATACTTCAAGCTCTTCCACCATAGGAGTGATAACAATGTCTCCATACTTTGCTGTTAGAACAACTGCAGGACAAGAGAAGGGTGTTGCATTACTTGTCTTTACTAGAGCTCATTCTAGGGGGATACCTATAAAGGCAATTATTGCTCCAGATGAAGTTAAGGGTTTCATCTTCATTGAGGCTAAAAGCCTCGCCCTAGTTGAGAGAGCTATTGCAGGTATTAAACATGTTAAGGGTTGGGTTCCAGGTAAGATTGATACATCTGAAATAGAAGACTTCCTTAAACCTAAGTCTCCTCTTGAAGAGCTAAATGTGGGTGACATTGTAGAGATAATTAGCGGTCCATTTAGAGGGATGAAGGGGAAGGTTACTAGAATTGATCATGCAAAGGAGGAAGTTACCCTAGAGCTTCTTGAGGCTGCCTATACTCTACCTATAACTGTGCATGGAGATTCTGTGCGTCGTGTAGTAATGTGACAAGTTAAATATCAAGTAATGACATGTTATCTCAGAAAAATATAATAAATCCTAATAGCATTCCACACTAGCTAATAGTTAAAGAGTAATTGAGGTGTACAAGTTGGGTTCAAAGAAAACTTTCAACTTTCTCATTGAAGGTGGGAAGGCAACTGGTGGGCCGCCTATTGGACCGTCCTTAGGTCCACTCGGCCTTAACGTAATGCAAGTAGTCAACAAGATAAATGAATTGACAAAAGAGTTTTCAGGTATGCGTGTACCAGTAAAGGTTGTTGTTGATATTGATACAAAGGAATTTGAGGTAACTGTAGGTACACCTACAACTGCTGCTCTTATAATTAGAGAGGTTAAAGCTGAGAAGGGTTCAGGGGCTCCGCATGAAAAGAAGATTGGTAATATAACTATAGAGCAGGCTATAAAGATAGCTCAAATCAAACGTCCGCAGCTTTCAGCAAAAACATTGAAGGGTGCAGTGAAAGAGATTCTGGGAACATGTTTAAGTATGGGTGTAACCGTGGAGGGTAAGGATCCAAGAGTTGTTCAGAGAGAGTTGGATGAGGGTAAATATGACGATATACTTTCAAAGTATGAGGAGGAGTAGGCAATATGAGCAGTATGCATGATTCACTGGTTAATGCTATTGAGAAGGCTAAATCTCTATCTAAAAAGAGGAATTTTACTCAGTCTATAGAGCTTATAGTAGTTTTAAGGAATATTGATATGAGGAAACCTGAAAACAGGATAACTCTTAACGTTTATCTCCCTAATCCTATAGATAAACCTGTAAAGGTTTGTGTTATAGGTGAGGGAGATTTCGCATTAAAAGCTAAGGAAGCTGGAGCAGACCTTGTACTCACTAGAGCCGATATTGAGAGATATGGTTCAGATAAGAAGGCTGCTAAGAAGTTGGCAAAGGAATATGATGTATTTGTTGCAAGGGCAGATTTAATGCCCCTTGTTGGACGATATCTCGGCCCTATACTGGGGCCAAGAGGGAAAATGCCGCTTCCAGTTCCACCAAACGCTGACTTATCCACTGTAATAAAGAGGGCGAGGTCTCTGGTTAGAATTAGAACTAGAACTCAGCCTCTTATTCAATGTAGAATAGGTACAGAGAATATGTCTTCAGAGAAGATTGCTGAAAATGCGATGGCAGTTTTGTCGGCTATAGAGCGAAAAATTAAAAGCTCACAAAACATTGGAGCCATATATGTAAAAACTACTATGGGGCCGACAGTTAAAGTCTAGGAGAGGAGTTGAATAGTCATGCTTGTAACAGGGAGAAGAATTCCTCCGAGAAAAGTGAAGATTGTTAAGGAATTAACTGATCTAATTAAGAAGCATAAGGTTGTTGCAGTTGCCAGTCTATATGGTTTACGCTCTAATCAACTGCAGGAATTAAGGAGAATACTGCGTGGAAAGGCGTTAATTAAAGTGGCGAAGAATACTTTGATGAGGAGGGCAATTGATGCCTGTGAAGATATTAAACCTGGAATTTCTAAGCTGGCTCCATATTTAAAGGGGCAGAATGCATTTATCTTCCTAAATGATGATCCATTCTCATTAATTTTAACTCTTAATAAGCATAAAATTATGGCTGATGCAAAGCCTGGAGATATTGCACCAAATGATGTAGTGGTTTCTGCAGGTAATACTGGTCTTCCACCTGGACCAATTATGAGTAAATTCAGTATGTTCAAGATACCAGTTAAAATTGAGGAAGGTTCAATATGGATTACGAAGGATACTGTTGTTGTAAAGAAGGGAGAAGTCATAAATGCTGATTTAGCTGACCTATTGAAGCGATTGGGAATAAAGCCTATTGAAGTGAAATTGGATGTGAAGGCAGCATATTTTGATGGCTTAATATTAACATCAGACGACCTATACATTGATTTAGATGAATATCAGAGGGAGTTGGCTGAAGCCCAGATGAGGGCATTAGCTCTATCTGTGAATATAGCCTTCCCAACCAAGGAGAATGCTATTCTATTAATTAGTAAGGCAGTTCAAGAGGCCAGGGCTGTAGCCGTTGCCTCAGCATTGCCAGTGCCTGAATTGATTCCACAGGTAATTCAATAT
>JANZKD010000213.1 GCA_025061245.1 Candidatus Culexmicrobium profundum | reverse complement strand
ATTTCTTAACTATTATTGCTCCTAATGCTTGTGCATCTATTAAGTAATATGTATTTGAAGAGTTTAAGAGAGACATAAACCAAATGGCGTCCGCATACTTACTGATTCCAGTTATGTTCCCAGGAAGTAATATTATCGGTATCCTTATTTTTCTCTTTAAAGAAAGAATAACTTTATCTAGCATTTTCTCAGAGACGCCGATTGATCCTCCAATCATTATGGCTGATGTTCCCGCTCTTTCTGCGATTGAGGCTAAGGTACCTAAATTTTTTACATTTTTATCCGGATCAATTAAAGTCATATGTATTGCTCCATCAGTTCTAATTTTATTATATATGTATTGCTCAACTTTTCCTATATTGTTTTTATACATTTTTACCCCTCAACAGTTATTTCTCCACTATATACCATGTCAACAAATTTTCCATATGCATCTACTTCATTACAAATGGGTGGAATTTTAATTTCAACACTTATTTTACAACTTCCACATGAAACCTTAGCAACATTATCATCCCTATCTATTTCTACTCTTACAGCTCTCTTACCGCAGTTAGGACATTGAAATACTGAGGGTATTCTCTTGGGAGGTCTTCTCGGTATTTTTTTCTTATATTTACGCCCCATGTTTTTCACCTTTTAATCCTTCTCTTTAAAGCATTTATTAATATTCTAATATCAGTTTTTATTTCTGTATCTCTTTCCTCCGCTAATATTTTTTCAAAATATTCAATTACATTGTTTATTAAGTCTATTTTTTCCAAAAGTTCAGTTACAATATTCTTTATCTCAGCTGGTTTAGCAATATATGGGAGAGCATCTTCAAGACTTAACAACAATAACTTTTTTTCCTGTTTAATCTTCTCTTTATCCATGTTCAGTCCTTCCTTTCTCGACGACAAATTGAGCAAGTATGGCCAGCGTTAATGCAACTATTGATAGGGCAGTTAACACATTGAATAACATGTCAAAATTCATACATCCACCACCGTGTAATTTTTAAGTTTTTTCTCATTATTTGCTAATAGTGATTTATATGCAAAAAATTTTCGCTAACTTTATGTTAAGAGACTTGTTTCATATAGCTCTTGAGAATTTATTGAAACGTTCATTACGTAGCCTATTAGCTATTTTCTCAATAGCCTTAAGTACCGCTCTTATCTCATCTATGAATCTAATTAACACATCTTTATCTACAAAAACAAACCATTCTTATTTGCCCTTTTTAAACTTAAATGATTATCAGCTTTTCACTTCAGTTATTTCCCTAATAGTATGTATAATTGTTATTTTTAATTCGACTTTAATCTCAATTATGGAAAGGTATAAAGAAATTGGAACAATGAAATGCCTAGGTGCGAAAAGTAGCTTACTATTAACTTTATTCATTATTGAATCCTCTATAATAGGTATCCTAGGTGGCACCATGGGCTTCGTTATTGCCTCTCTTTTATCCATACCTTTCTTTATTTTTACGAATATCTTTCCAAGTGCTTTTTCTTATCTGTTAAGTTTCATTTTGTCGATTTCTATCTCTTTAATTGTAAGCTTAATTGCAACAATATATCCTGCATATTATGCGATAAGAATAAATCCAGCTGATGCTCTTCGCTTTGAGGTGTAGTCATATGGTTTATAAATATGTTGTTGAGACAATTAATCTAACAAAATATTATCACCTTGGCTCATCAATAATAAGGGCAATAGATGATGTAACTTTGAATATTTATAGAGGTGAATATCTATCCATAATGGGTCCTTCCGGTTCAGGTAAAACAACACTATTCAATCTAATTGGTGGATTGGATAAACCAACGAGTGGAAAGGTCTTTATCGACAACATTGACATTTCCAAATTAGATGCTTATGAACTAGCATGGCTTAGATGTAGAAAAATAGGCTATATTTTCCAAACTTTCAATTTAATCCCCGTGTTTACTGCAATTGAAAATGTAATGCTCCCCATGATTTTCGCTGGGAAAATTAAAAGAGAGCGACTAGAGAAGGCAAAGCAACTTCTAGAGAAGGTTGGATTGGGTGATCGATTATATCATAAACCAATGGAATTATCCGGTGGGCAACAACAGCGTGTTGCCATTGCACGAGCTCTTGCAAATGATCCTTCCATAGTTCTTGCAGATGAACCAACTGGAAACTTAGATTTGAACACTGGTTTAGAAATTATTAAGCTTCTTCGTGCGCTAAATAGAGAGAGAAACGTTACCATTTTTTGTGCAACACATGATTACAAGATAATTGAGGTTAGCGATCGAATAGTCTGGTTAAGGAATGGAAAAATTGAAAGAGTAGAAGCAAAGAAATATATTGAAAAAGCGTCTTTATAGTTCATCTACTATCATGCCTTAATTCATAAAATTCACTGATGAATTGTGCATATTCGCTGTCATCCATTGCTTTTTCTTCATAATTACCCACTGCCTCAGATATAGTTTGAGCTAAAAGATGATAGCATGCATCTATACTCTTCCTAATAACAACTGATAAATAAAAGTCATTACATTGACAAAAAGTTCTTGGAAAAACTAGATATTTGTCATGCTTTCCAATAACAACCCATCTCTCAATTTTGCTTGGAAGAAAAATGTATTTAATTATTCTTCTAGAATTTACGAGTTCAAGTGCCCTAATAAACCTATCACCATATTTCTTGAAAAGAAATGATGCTACATCGCTATCTATTTTTTTCTTAGCTTTTATTTCCTCATAAATTTCTGATAAGCTTATCTCTCTGTTCACATTAAGTAAATAAATTATTCTTCCTATTATATTTTATAGAGTGAAGACTATGATAAAACCACTGCCTGATACACCTGCATTAATTATTAAGACTTCTTCAAATTCAAATTTATTAGTGATTGCTGATCTACATATAGGTTTCGAAATTGAATTAACATCATATGGAATTATGATTCCCTCTCAAACGAAGAGAATTATGCAGCGAGTTAAAAAGCTGATTGACAGTTATTCTCCTAGCAAGCTTATACTACTTGGCGATATAAAGCATGAAATTGGAAAAATATCACAAAGTGAATGGGTCGATATTCCTAATTTTCTAAATGAACTAATAAAAAAGAATTTGAACGTTGAAATAATTTTGGGAAATCATGATGGAAACATTGAACCTCTAACTCCACGATCCATTGTAATTCATTCGGCAAGAGGAATTATGATAGAAACAATAAAAAAAGTTAAAGTTGGTTTAATTCATGGTCATGCTTGGCCTTCAGCCAAACTATTTGAAGCTGAAACCATAATAATGGGGCACCTGCATCCTTTAATAGAGCTGAAAGATAAATTAGGCTTCAAGTTCTCTGAACCAGTTTGGGTGAAAATAGAGTTTCCAACAAGTAAAATTATAGAAGGCTACTTAAAATATAGAAAGATAAAATATTCAGATCCAATATCTACCTTTGAAGATATGTTTGATTTTACTCCTAAAACTAAGAATTTAATTATCATACCTGCATTTAATACACATCTTGGTGGTGCAGTAATAAACAAAAATATTAAAAAATCATCCTTCGTAGGACCCGTATCTGAAATAGCTTTAAACAATGAAATATCATCCGAAGTTTATCTATTGGATGGCACTTTTCTAGGTTCAATAAAATCTCTAAGAAATTTTTTGTAAATAGGTTCCAATTTATTTTTATATGATTTCTCCTCTTTTATCAGACTGGTGAATTTAAGTGTATGTTGACGTTATAATAATTGGCGCGGGTCCGGCTGGACTGTTTGCTGCACATGAACTTGCTTATAAAACTAAGCTTTCAATAATGGTCATTGATCAAGGAAAAGATGTTAATGAAAGAACCTGTCCAGCTAAAGAGTATAAATTCTGCAAAAAATGTTCTCCTTGCAATATTCTGTGCGGTGTAGGTGGAGCTGGAACCCTATCTGGCGGACTACTAAATCTCAGACCTGATATTGGTGGAAATCTTTTCGAATTTACTAACTCTGAGGAAGAAGCTTGGAAGTTAATAGAGTATGTTGATTCAATCTTTTTAAAGTATGGTGCACCTCAACAAATTTTACGCATAAATGATGAAATGGTTGAATCGTTAAAGAGAAAGGCTGCTGCAGTTGGAGCTAAATTCATTCCAATACCACAAAGACATATGGGTTCAGATAAAGCACCAATAGTAATTAAAAACTTTAAGCAAGATTTAGAGTCGAGAGGTGTAACATTTCTATTAAGAACCCATGTTTCTAAAATTAATAAAGGAAAAGTAACCTTGGAGAATGGTACAACTATTAACTGCAAATACATTATAGTCTGTCCTGGACGTGTTGGTGCAGAATGGTTAGCAAATGAAGCTAAGCGTCTAGGTATTCCTACAAAGCATGAACCCATAGACATTGGAGTGAGAGTTGAAATTCCTGCAGTAATAATGGAACCAGTTATAAGAATTAATAGAGACCCCAAATTCCATATATACACCAAAACCTACGATGACTTTGTAAGAACATTTTGCGTTAATCATAGAGGCTTTGTAGTTCAAGAAGTATATGGTGACTTTGTTGGTGTAAACGGACATTCAATGATAGGTGTACAATCACAAAACACAAACTTCGCCCTCCTAGTAAGAATTTCATTAACAGAACCAATCGAAGACACTACAGCATATGGACGTTCAATAACAAAGATAGCCACAATATTAGGAGGAGGAAGACCAATAATACAGCGTCTCGGCGACTTAAGAATGGGGAGAAGATCAACATGGTCAAGACTCTCACATAGTCACGTAAAGCCAACTCTAAGATCTGCCACTCCTGGAGACATAGCAATGGTTCTCCCCCACAGAATATTAACTGACATACTTGAAGGACTCGACATTCTAGACAAAATAATACCCGGAGTAGCAAGCTCATCAACATTACTATATGCACCAGAAGTCAAATTCTCAGCAAACAGAATAGAAACAAACAATGAACTTGAAACCCCAATAAAAGGAATATACGTCGCAGGTGATGGTGCAGGTCTCTCAAGAGGAATAACAATTGCAGCAGCAACAGGAGTTATAGTTGCGAGAAGCATTCTTAAAAAGGAAGGTTACCTCAAACTATAATAAAATTCAATCAAAGAGAATTCATCCTTCCTAAAACTTCAACAAGTTCATATCCTCATTAATTTTAAGACTAAATCAATAATATTAAGCAATCTAGACTATTAAAATCTCCTCTTAAAACTACTAAAATAATGAATAACATATTGTGATTCATTAATTTTCCGCAAATTATTGGAAAATTTTATTGTGTATTTTTACAATTTTTGCAAATCATTAACATATAGTTGAAATACTTATTTCCATAGTGGTGAAAAGTGTAGTTCTAAAGAGTTATCCTTCTCCTGAACCTATACGATATTTTCCCTATCAACCTGACATCGGCA